>SBHH01000230.1 GCA_006226265.1 Alphaproteobacteria bacterium
GTCAGCTCGAAAATGCGGCCGAGGTCGGTGAGCGTGCGGATGCGGTTCCGGAGCTGCCAGCGCCAGTCGAGCCATTCGGCATCGCTCGCCATCGGGAAAAAGGCATTCATGAAGGCGCGGGATCTGTCCGAGATGGGGAATGCCCCCTCGTCAGCAAATGCCAGAATGTCTGAAAAAACGGGAAGAACCGGGGATGCGTCACCACCTTCTACCAGGCGGCGAGCGGGAGGCTCAGCGGCCTCCTTTGCCGCCTCGCCAATTTCTGATGCCATCATCTGAAATGGGTCTCTCGCGTCAGGAAGGGCCGTCGCGCGACAATCGTCGATTCTGTCGCCACATTCCCGAACTCGCGATAAATATGATCGAATGGGAAAGTCGTCAAGATACTTTTTTAAGGTAAAGCGAATATAATTTCGTCCCTTAAAAAGCCCGATAAAAGACATTTTCTTTTCCGGTTCATTTTTCTTCGAATATGACCTAATAATAAGAGAATGAAGACTATAAATTTTCGAGAAGTCCCATGTATTTGAGCGTGCGCCAGAGCGAAATCGTCGAGATTGCCAAAACCAAGGGGCGGGTCCTGGTCGATGATCTGGCGGCCCATTTCTCGATCACCCCGCAGACGATCCGCATGGATCTGAACAGTCTCTGCTCCGCCCGTGTGCTGGTGCGCTTCCATGGCGGGGCGCTTTATCCCGATGGGCATGAGAATGTCGAATATGAATCCCGCCGCCAGATCGCGGCGGCCGAAAAAATGGCCATCGGTGCGGCAACCGCGAACCTGATTCCCGACAATGCCTCGCTTTTCATCAATATCGGAACGACGACCGAGGCCGTGGGCCAGTGCCTGACCAATCATTCCGGCCTGCTGGTGGTGACGAATAATATCAACGTCGCCAACAACCTGCGGTTATATCCCGAAATCGAGGTGGCCATCGCCGGCGGGGTCGTGCGCCGTTCCGATGGCGGTATCGTCGGCGAGGCAGCGGTCGATTTCATCAACCAGTTTCGCGTCGATTTCGCCGTGATCGGCGTCTCCGCCATCGACAAGGACGGGGCGCTTCTCGATTTCGATTTCCGCGAAGTGAAAGTGGCGCAGGCGATCATCGCCAATGCGCGCCATGTCATCCTGGTCGCCGATTCGACCAAATATGCGCGCCGAGCACCTGTAAAAATCGGCCAGCTTTCGCAGGTCGATACTTTCGTGACCGACCGGATTGCCGACAGCGCCATTCGGAAAATCTGCGTCGACGGCGATGTCGAAGTGATAGAAACCGGCGCCTGACCCCCTCTTTTCCTAGCCTTTTCCCGGTTGCACGCGGCATCGGACACCCTTTCTTTTTCGATATTATGTTCGTTTATTTTCATTTGACATTCATATAACCCGCGATATTTTAGAAAAATTGGAATTTTGCAAAGTTACCCAGCTTGGAAGGGCGGCGCGATGCCGGTGGATTTTGATCTTTTCGTCATTGGCGGCGGCATCAACGGCGTCGGCATTGCGCGTGATGCGGCGGGCCGGGGTTTTTCCGTCGCACTTTGCGAGATGAATGACCTTGCGAGCGGGACATCGTCGGGCTCCACCAAGCTGATCCACGGCGGGCTTCGCTATCTTGAGCATTACGAGTTCATGCTGGTGCGAAAGGCCCTGTCGGAACGGGAAATCCTCTGGGCCAATGCGCCGCATATCATCTGGCCGCTTCGTTTCGTGCTGCCGCATCACAAGGGTTTGCGCCCCGCCTGGCTGCTGCGCTTCGGTCTCTTCCTCTATGATTATATCGGCGGGCGGAAGAAACTGCCCGCGACAAAAGCGCTCGACTTACGCGCAGCCGCGGCCGGAGCTCCCTTGAAGGGCGAATTCACGCACGGCTTTGAATATTCCGACTGCTGGGTCAATGATTCCCGCCTTGTTGTCCTCAATGCCCGCGATGCCGCCGACCGGGGCGCGAAAATCATGCCACGGCATAAATGCACGAAGGCGGCGCGCGAAGACGGCATCTGGCAGATCGAAACGGAGGATATGACGACCGGCGAAAAATCGGTCCATACCGCGCGCTTCCTTGTGAATGCCTCAGGCCCCTGGGTGGATGAAGTGCTGGGTGATACCCTGGGCGCCGACCATCCGCATAACGTCCGGCTGGTGCAGGGCAGCCATATCGTGGTGCCGAAAATTTTCGATCACGACCGCTGCTATATTTTCCAGAATGCAGATGAGCGGATCATCTTCGCCATTCCCTATGAGCAGGACTACACCCTGATCGGCACGACGGACAGGGACTATCCGGGCAATCCCGCCGATGTCGCCATCACGGCGGAGGAGACGGAATATCTCTGCGCGGCGGCAAGCGAATATTTTGCAAAACCCATCCATCCCGATGCAGTGATCTGGACCTATTCCGCCGTCCGCCCCCTGTTCGATGATGGGGCCAGTAAGGCGCAGGAAGCGACCCGCGACTATGTGCTGCAGCGAAAAGGAGAGGCGGGCGAAGCCGCGCTTCTCAATATCTTCGGCGGCAAGATCACGACCTACAGACGCCTCGCCGAAGCGGCCCTTGAGATCATCGAAGGGGACCTCGGCAAGAAAGGCCCCATCTGGACGGAGAAGGCGGCCCTGCCCGGCGGCGATTTTCCGATGACAGGCTTCGACGCACTGCTTGAAAAGGTACAGAAAACATATCCCTTTCTGGAGGCTGGCCAAGCCCATCGCATGACCCGGGCCTATGGCACACGAATTTTCAGCCTGCTCGGCAAGGCAGCCAGACAAGAGGATCTTGGTAAGGATTTCGGGGGAGGCCTCACCGCCGCCGAAGTGCGCTGGCTCATGATCCATGAATGGGCCATGACGGCCGAGGATATCCTCTGGCGACGCAGCAAACTCGGCATCGGCTTCTCCATGACAGAGAGGGAAGCCCTTGCAAACTGGATGGCGATGGAAAGCTGCGCGCCCTGATTAGCCGGAACGGGTCAGCTTCACGCCTGCCAGCACAACCATTGCGCCGAAAATCTGCACCGGGGTAATCACCTCGTCAAGGGCGATAACGGCCGAGAGAATGGCCACCACCGGAATGAAAAAGCTGTAGACCATGCCCCGCGTGATGCCGAGGCGGGCGATCCCGGCGCAGTACCAGACGAAGGCGAGCGCCGCGCCGCAGATGGCGGTAAAGGCCCAGCAGAGCCAGCCGACGGGCGGGATGCTGCCCCAGTCCTCGGTCGCGAGAATGTTAAACCCACCAAGCCCGAGAATAATCGCACCGAACAGCATCGCCCAGGCGGTCACGAATATGGGCCCGCGCTTCGCGACAATGGGTTCCGACACGAAGGTGTAAAGCGCCCACATGAAGGACGCGCCGACAATCAGGAGATCGCCCGCGATCCGCCCTTCACCCAAGGTGATCGAGGTCAGGCTGTTATTGATGACGATGGCAACACCGAAGAAGGCAAGGAAAATCCCGACCCAGGCCTTCCAGCCCGGCCGGTTGCCCCGGACCGCAGAAATGAGCGCGCCGAAAATCGGCGAAGTGGTAATGAGGACCGAGGCCTTGGAGGCGGAAGTAAGGTCAAGCCCGTAAGCCCAGCCGCCCTGAAACAACGTCACGCCAAAGAGCCCGGTAAGGACGAGAACCGGCACTTCCTTCCAGGCCGGGAAAAGCGCATCGCGGCGGATTTTCAGAAGCGCGAACAGCAGCACCGCCGCCGCCACATAGCGTGTCACCGAAAAGGCCACCGGGTCCATGAAGGAAAGGGTATATTTCGCGAAGGGGAAATTGACCCCCCAGGCAATCACCGCACCGATCAGGAAAAAATCACCCGCGCTGACCGGCCCAAGGCTTCTTGGTTGTGCATTTGCATCCATGTTCGGCTTCTCCGTCCGCTTGCTCCCCGATTGATCATACATCGAAATATGCCCGCGTCGATAGCCAACCGATAAAAGAGTTGCGACCGTCACAGAGGCGGCATATCCTCTTTTATTAATAAACAAAAACCTGAAAACAGGATTGTCTTGGGAGGGACAGAATGTATCCAGGAAAATATGCCGAGGCGCATCCCGACCGCGCCGCCTTCGTCATGGCCTCAACCGGGGAGGCCGTCAGCTATCGCGATTATGAAGCGCGGAGCAACCGCCTCGCCCATTTGCTGCAGCAAAAAGGCCTCAAGCGGAAGGATCATTATTCCATCTATATGGAAAACAACGCCTGGTATCTGGAATCATGCGCGGCGGGGGAGCGGACGGGCCTTTACTATACCTGCGTCAATTCCTACCTGACGGCGGAGGAACTCGCCTATATCCTCATCAACAGCGAAAGCAAAATCCTGATCACGTCGGAGGCAAAACGCAAAGTCGCGAAAGAGGCCTTGAAAAGCTGCCCCGATGTCACTTTCGCCATCGTCGTGGACGGGGAGAGTGACGAGACGTTTACGAGCCTAGCCGAGGCGACGAAGGACCTGCCCGCGGCGCCGGTTGAAAACGAGCGGCTCGGCCTTGCCATGCTTTATTCGTCGGGCACCACGGGAAAGCCCAAGGGCATCCTGCGGCCGCTGCCGGACGATGCGCCGGTCAATGCCATTCCGCTATACGTTTTCTTACAAAATCTCTGGCTTTACCGCGAGGATATGATCTATCTCTCGCCCGCGCCGCTCTATCATTCCGCGCCGCAGGCCGCCGTCAATCTGACGATCCGCCAGGGCGGCACCGTCATCATCATGGAGAAGTTCGACCCTGAGCAATATCTCGACCTGATCGGCAAATATAAGGTAACGCACAGCCAGCTGGTCCCGACCATGTTCTCGCGGATGCTGAAACTGCCCGAAGAGGTGCGCGCCCGCGCCGATCTTTCAACTCTGGAAACCGTCGTTCATGCCGCCGCCCCCTGCCCCGTGCAGGTGAAGGAACAGATGATTAACTGGTGGGGGCCGATCATCCATGAATATTACGGCGCGACGGAGGGCCTCGGCTTCACCGCCTGTAACAGCGAGGAATGGCTTGCCCATTCGGGCACGGTCGGCAAGGTGCTTTTGGGCGAATTGCATATCCTGGACGAGAAAATGAAGCCCTGTCCATCTGGTGTATCCGGCACCATCTGGTTCAAGACGGCGACGGAGTTTGAATATTTCAACGATCCCGAGCGGACGAAAGAGGCCGTCTCCCCCGACGGGACGATGAGCACGGTCGGCGATGTCGGCTATATCGACGAGGATAATTTCCTTTATCTCACCGACCGGGCGACCTTCATGATCGTTTCGGGCGGGGTGAATATCTATCCGCAGGAATGCGAAAATCTGCTGATTACCCATCCGAAGGTGGCCGATGCCGCCGTTTTTGGCGTGCCAAACGAGGATTTCGGCGAGGAAGTGAAGGCCGTGATCCAGCCGATGCCGGATTTCCCAGCCTGCGAAGAACTGGCGTCAGAGCTGATTTCCTTCTGCCATGATCATCTGTCGCCGCAGAAATGCCCGCGCTCCGTCGATTTCGAAGCGGAGCTTCCGCGCCTGCCGACGGGCAAGCTGTACAAGCGGATTTTGCGCGATAAATACTGGGGAGACCGCAAAAGCCGAATTGTCTGAGGATCACACAGACGTCGGGATTTTTACGCGATTCCAGGCTTCCCCCCTTGCTCCGCCTCCAATCTGCATTAATATACTGGTTGGAGGAACGGAGTGAGATTATGGGTGAAGACCAACAGATAAGGGCCGCAAAATTCGCCATCGGGCAGATCGTGAAGCATCGGGTTTATCCCTTTCGCGGCGTGATTTATGATGTCGATCCGACCTTCAACAATACGGAGGAATGGTGGCAGTCCATTCCCGAAGCGGTGCGCCCGAAGAAGGACCAGCCCTATTATCACCTGTTCGCGGAAAACGAACAGGCGACATATGAGGCTTATGTGTCCGAGCAGAATTTGCTGCCCGACGACAGCAACAAGCCGATTTCCCACCCCGCCGTGAAGGATTTCTTCGCCGGGCTGGAGGATGGCCGTTATCTCTATCCCAGCCATCTGCAATCCTGACGGGTGGGCTTCTCGCATTGACGGCGGTGCATCCCGCCTATCTTGACGCGCCGGGGCCGATTGCCATTGCGCATCGGGGCGCGAACCTTCTCTATCCGGAAAACAGCATGGCCGCCTTCGCCGCCGCGATTGAATTTGGCTATCGCTATATCGAGACCGATGTCCGCGCGAGCCGGGATGGTGAGCTTCTTATTTTCCATGACAGCGATCTCACCCGCATGACGGGGGAGAGCGGCCAGGTTGCGAAATTACCTGCAGAGGACATCCGCCGCCGTCTCCTTAAAGGATCGGAGCGCATCCCCTATTTATCCGAGCTGCTGGAGGAATGGCCGGACATCCGCTTCAATATCGATCCCAAAACCGATGACGCGATTGAGCCGCTTATTATGCTCTTGAAAAAAATGCAGGCGGAGAAACGCGTCTGTATCGGTGCCTTTTCAGGAAAGCGCCTCGCCGCCATTCGCGCCACTTTCGGGGATACGATCTGCACGGCCATGAGCCCCCGGGAAGTCGCCCTCCTCCGCCTTCAAAGCCTCTGGCCGGGCGGGAACACGCCTTCCCCTCGGCAAGCAGCCGCCCGCTGCGTGCAAGTGCCGCTTCGTTACAGGAATATCCGTGTTATCGATCCGGCCTTTTTGCGGGCGGCGCATCGGCGCGGCCTCAAAGTCCATGTCTGGACGGTCAATGAAAGAGCGGAAATGGAGCGATTGCTCGCGCTCGGAGTGGACGGGATCATGACCGACGATGCCGCGCTTCTGAAGTCGGTGATGCTTGCGCATAATCTCTGGTGAGATGATCGAAACTCCTCTAACATAACCGAAGAATAATAATAACGGGAGGAAGCCAGAATGCATTGCCAGCAAATCATCCATTTCAGCGAGCCGTTGGAGGCCCGCGATTATCCCACACCGGAGCCGAAGGGTACGGAAGTTCTTATGAAAATCGACGCCTGCGGCGTCTGCCACAGCGATCTGCATATCTGGGAGGGATATTTCGATCTCGGCAATGGACAGAAGATGGACTTGCTCACCCGCATGTCCCTGCCCTTCACCCTCGGCCATGAAGTGGTCGGCGAGGTGGCCGCGCTCGGCCCCGATGCGGAAGGCGTCGAGGTCGGCGAGAAATACATTATTTTCCCCTGGATCGGCTGCGGCGAATGCTCCGTCTGCAAGCGGGGGGATGAACTTCTCTGCACCTCGCCCAAGACCGTCGGCACACGCTATAACGGCGGCTATGCGGACGAGGTAATCGCGCCACATCCGCGCTATCTGGTGCCCTACGGCAATGTCCCGACAGAGCTTGCCTGCACCTATGCCTGCTCCGGCCTCACGGCTTATAGCGCGCTCAAGAAACTCTCGCACTTGCACGAAGACGACTGGCTGCTGCTGATCGGCGCAGGGGGCGTTGGCCTTTCCGCAGTTCATATCGCGTCGCAGGTTGTGAAGGCGAAGATCATCGTCGCCGATATTGATGCCGAGAAGCGCGCCATTGCGCGGCAATCCGGTGCGCATGAAACCCTCGATAACAGCGATCCTGCGGCGGCACTTGCGAAGTTGCAGGAAATCACCGGCGGCGGCGCGGCAGGATCGATCGATTTCGTGGGCGCACCCGTGACCGGCAGCCTTGGCTTCAACGGTCTGCGCCGGGGCGGGCATATGGTCTCGGTCGGTCTGTTCGGCGATTCCATGCCGCTCTCGCTCGCCATGATGCCCCTCGCCATGCGGACGATCCAGGGCTCCTATGTCGGGTCGCTAGAGGAAATGCATGAACTGATGGAGTTGGTCCGGGCAGGCAAAGTCGCGCCCATCCCTTACGAGGTGCGCCCGCTCGACGCCGCGAACAGCGCGCTTGAAGATCTGAAAGCCGGGAAGGTCAAGGGACGGATCGTCCTCTCCCCGCACAGCTGATCCGGGTCAGGTTCCACACAAACAAAAAAGGCAAAGGACATTACATCCTTTGCCTTTTTCTTTTCCCTCATGGAATTAAGGGATTATCGGCTCAGCTTCCGCCTTTGATCACATCTCCAATCGGAACGAATTTTTCGCCATCGAACTTGATCGGCTGCATGGACTCGATTGGGAAGAAGTCCGTCGGGCTGGTCTTGATATCAACGCCATCCAGCATCATGTCCGGATGCATATCAAGATTGGCGGCCTGCTTCATGATATTTTCACGAGACAGATCGTCACCGCACTGCTTGAGAACCTGGACCATCGTCTGAGCGACAAGATAGCCAAACGTCGTGAAGGAACTGCTCTGGTCTCCATTCGGGAAATAGGTATCCATGAACTTCTTCCATTTCTTGAAGGCTTCAGTCCCCTGGATGCTCGGATCGGTGGTATCCTTGTAATACTGCAGGGAAACAATACCCTTAGAGTTGTCAAGGCCGGCCGGCTTGTAGACAGACCCAACGGAGTTGGAAACCGAGTTGTTCAGGAAGAGCGGATCCCAGTTCAGTTCGCGCACCTTCTTGATCGCCTGAGCGGCGGCTTTCGGCGTGGAAACGTTGAAGAAGACGTTCGCCCCGCTGTCTTTCAGCTTGATGACCTGGGAATTGATGGTTGGATCGGTCACTTCGTAGCTTTCCTCGGCCACGATCAGCTTGTCCGCCTTGTCACCCAGCTCGTCGCGCATGCCCTTCACATAGTCCTTACCATAGTCATCATTCTGGTAAAGGATGGCAATTTTCGGATCCTTCACGTTCGCAAGAACATATTTCGCGAACAGGTGGCCTTCAGTCTGATAGCTCGGCTGCCAGCCCATGGTCCAGGGGAATTTCTTCGGTTGCGCCCATTTACTTGCACCGGTCGCAACGAAAAGCTGCGGCACCTTCTTGTGATTCATATAGGCATGAACCGCAGACTGGGTTGGCGTTCCAAGTCCCTGGAAGACAAGCAGAACCTTGTCTTGCTCAACCAGCTTGCGGGTCTGCTCCTTGGTTTTTGGCGGGCTGTAGCCATCGTCCAGCGAGATGAAGTCAATCTTGCGGCCGTTCACACCGCCTTCTTCCTTGTTGATCTTGTCAAAATAGGCAGCAATGGTCTTGCCAATCAGGCCATAGGCGGCAGCAGGACCGCTGTATGGATCCGTATTGCCAATCTTGATCGACGTATCCGTAACGCCCGGACCGTATTTTTTCTCGGCAAGGGCGCTGCCCGATGCGAGGCCCATTACTGCCACGGCAGCGAGGGCAAGGGTTAGTTTTCTCCCGGTATTCATAAGGTACCTCCTGTTAGTTGTTACCGCATCAGATGCGGCTTTCTTCCCTTAACTTGTTTTTGCGCCAAACAACTTCTTAAATCGTACGCTTAATATATTTACCAGACCGGCAAAGCCGGACGGCATGACATAGATGACGAGAATAAGGATAACGCCAAATACGGCATAGGAAAGACCCGTGGAAATCTCTTCCGCAAAGTTCGGGACGAACAGGATGAAGAAACCGCCGAAAATGGATCCCCAGATGGATCCCGTCCCGCCGATCACCAGACCGATAAACAGCAGGATGGAAAGCTGGAATGTAAAGCTGTCCGGCGCGACAAACTCGATCACGATGGCCGCCATCGCGCCTGCAATTCCCGTATAGAAGGCGCTAAGCCCGAACGTCAGCGACTTGTAGAGCGAGGTGTTGATGCCCATGGACTTGGCCGCGATCGGGTTGTCCCGAATGGCCATCATGGCCCGGCCGGACCGGCTGTTGATCAGGTTCCAGGCGAGCCAGAACATGAACAGCATGACGAAAAAGGCGATGAAATACCACCACCGGTCCATGTTCATGGCAAGGTTATTGACCAGAAATTCAGGGACCGCCGGACGGAAAACATCGAGGCCCTGCACACCGCCGGTCAGTTCCTCAAGATGCGAGGATTTGAGGATCTGTGGCACCGCAACACCCAGCGCAAATGTCGCGAGCGCGAGATAAAGCCCTTCGAGGCGGAGCGCCGGCAGTCCGAACAGAAAGCCCGCAACGAAACAGACGAGGCCGCCCACAGGAATGGTCGCATAAACCGGCCAATCCAGATGATAAACCAGAACCGCCGCCGTATAGGCACCGATCGCATAGAAGGCGCTATGGCCAAGCGAAAACTGCCCGTTAAAGCCAGTCAACAGATTGAGGCCCAGAATGGCAACGGCGTAAATCATGATCAGGGTGCCCTGAAACGCCACATAACCTTGCACGAAATAGGGAATGAACAGCCCGAGAATTATGAAAACCGCAACCCATTTGAACGGAATTTTTTTACCGCTTACAAGCCGCGTGTCCGTCTGTGCCGGTACTTGTGTTTCTACATCAGAAGCCATGATAGTTACACCCTGGTCACAATGGTTTTCCCGAACAGGCCGTTCGGCTTGAACAATAGGACGGCAACGATCAGGACAAGTGCGACCGTCAGTTTCAGCTCGCTACCAATGGCGGGAAGATAGGTGCCCGCCAGATTCTCGATGACCCCGACGAGGAAGCCGCCTGCCACCGCGCCGCCCGGACTGCTGATCCCGCCAACAATGGCCGCAGCGAAGCCGTATAGAAGAATACCGAGCATCATATTGGGATCGAGAAAGACAATGGGCGCAATCATCATGCCCGCCACCGCGCCGATGGCGGCAGCAAGGCCCCAGCCGAGCGCCAGCATCCAGCCGATCCGGATGCCCACCAGCTCCGCCGAGGCGGGATTGGCGGCCGCGGCCTGCATCGCCATGCCGATCCGGGTGAAGCGGAAGAAAGCGAAAATCCCGAGGAGCAGGAGCAAGGTCACGAAGAACATCCCGACTTCATGCATGCCGATCAGCCCTTCAAAGGAGCCTTCCGGGAAAGGTGAAGGGAAGGTCTTGATATTGTGATCCCAGATCGCGCCCGCGAGACTGTTGAAAATCGCCAGAAGGCCGATAAAAACAATGATATGGCTTAAAACCGGAGCGTTATGGAGCGGTTTGAAAATAATCCTCTCGATCGCGACGCCCCCGAGAAAGGAGATACCGATAGTCAGGAAAAAGGCGAGCCAGTAAGGCACACCCGCATGAATCATCGCCCAGCAGATATAGGTGCTGAACATCGCCATTTCGCCCTGCGCGAAGTTGAAATGGTCGATGGCCTGGTAAATCATCACGACCGCCAGCGCGAGGCAGGCATAAATCGATCCGTTGGCAAGCCCGGTCAGAATTTGTTGCAGGAAAAGGTCCATGTCGTCCCTCCTAATACCCGAGATAGGACCGGCGAACGGTCTCGTTTTCCAAAATGGATTCCGATGTCCCCGAGATGACGATATTCCCCGTCTCCAGAAGATAGGCCTGATCAGCGAGATCCAGCGCAAGCGCCGCGTTCTGCTCGACCAGCAGCATGCTCACCCCTTCCGCCTCATTGATCCGTTTGAGGATTTCAAACAGCTCCTGCACGATCAGCGGAGCAAGTCCGAAGGAAGGTTCATCCAGCAGCAGCAGCTTCGGCCGCAGCATCAACGCCCGCCCCACAGCGAGCATTTGCGCCTCCCCGCCGCTTAAGGTACCGGCCTGCTGGCCGCGCCGCTGTTTGAGAATGGGGAAATAACTGAAGACCCGCTCCATATCCTCCAGGATGCCGTCCTTGTCAGTTCGGCTGTAGGCCCCGAGTTTCAGGTTATCCTCGGTCGACATGCGAACGAAAGTGCCCCGCCCTTCAGGAACGTGGGCCACACCCTGGCGGGTGATGTCCGCTGTCCCGATGGACATGAGCGAGGTTCCGTTCAACTTCACCTCCCCCTTCCGCGCAACCATGCCGCTGATGGCCCTGAGGGTGGTTGTCTTCCCTGCCCCGTTTGCCCCGAGAATGGTCGTAATACCGCCTTGATCAAGACTGAAATCCAACCCGTGCAGCGCCTTGGTATGCCCGTAGGAGGCTTCAAGACCCGTTACTTCAAGCAGATGACTCATTTCTTGCCCGTCCCAAGATACGCTTCAATAACATCGGGATGTTCCTGGATGGCGCGGGGCGGTCCCTCGGCCAGCTTGCGGCCGAAACTGAGCGCCACCACCTTTTCCGAAACCTCCATCACCAGCCCCATGTGGTGCTCCACCAGAAGAACGGTCGTGCCAAATTCGTCGCGGATGCGCCGGATGGTCATCATCAGTTCCGACAGTTCGTTATGGTTGAGCCCGCCTGCGGGCTCGTCCATCAGCAGCAGTTTCGGGCGGCCGAGAAGCGCCCGCGCAATCTCCAGACGCTTCTGGATACCGAAAGGGAGATCCCCGATCCGTTGCAATGCTGTATCCTGAAGCCTCATGAATTTCAGCATTTCCATGGCCTCGGCGCGAAGCCGATTTTCCTCTTTCCGGGTCCAGGGAAGCCGGAGCATATTGCTGACATAGTCCGTCTTTCCCCGCGGATGCCCGCCGATCATGACATTGTCAAGAACGGTCAGATTGGCAAACAGCGCCAGATTCTGGAAAGTTCGGCCAATGCCGATGCCGCTCATCTTGTAGACGGGTGTCTTCAGGATCGATTTTCCTTCGAACAGGATATCGCCCTTGTTCACGCTGTAGAGCCGGCTGATACAGTTGAACAGCGTTGTCTTGCCTGCGCCGTTAGGGCCGATCAGACCGACAACCTGTCCCGCAGGTATGTCAAAGGACACGCCATCCAGAGCGACAATGCCGCCAAAATGGACATTTACATCCCGAACACTCAGCAACGGATCCGCAACAGCGGTATCCGCTGATATTGCAGTTTCAGTTCTTTTGTTCACACACTATTAATGGCTGCACAAGCTAACAGATGCATGTTCATCCGCATTATGAATACGCCCCTGAACGCCTAAGCGTCCACCTCCCAGTAAAACGATATTCTTTAGTTTTTTTATGTGTGAAGCTTGCCTTAATCAAAGGCGGTTGGCTAGCAAAAAATAATCACTTTTTTGAAAAGACCATGCTGCGGGTGCGATATGCAACCGTAATTGGCTATAAAAAAAGACAGCATTTCCAGCAACTTATGCCAGAAATGCTGCCTTTGCGTTAAAACCGAAAAAGTTCCTAGCTTGCCCGGATCTTCGACAGGAAGCGTTCGACCTCTTCATCGAGATTGGCAACCTCGCGGACCAAGTCATCAGAGATATCCTTCACCTCGACGGCTGTCTGTCCCGTACTGGCCGCCGCGTCACGGACGCTGACGATATTCTGGGAAACCTCTTGCGCGCCTTCGGCGGCCTGCTGGACGCTGCGGCTGATTTCACCAGTCGCCGCGCCCTGCTCTTCCACCGCTGCAGAGATCGAGGTGGCGATCTCGTTGATGCGGCCAATGGTATTGGTAATACCGCCGATCGCATTCACCGCATTGCCGGTTTCTTCCTGAACAGACTTGATCTGTTCCGAGATTTCCTCGGTTGCCTTCGCCGTCTGCGCGGCCAGATTCTTCACTTCGGAAGCCACAACCGCGAAGCCCTTACCGGCATCACCCGCACGCGCCGCCTCAATGGTGGCGTTGAGGGCGAGCAGATTGGTCTGACCCGCGATATCATTGATCAGGCCGACGACATCACCGATCCGCGCAGCCGCTTCATTCAGCGTGTGAACCATTGTATTGGTTCGTTCCGCTTCGGAAACCGCTTCGCCGGCGATGCTCGCCGCCTGATTCACCTGACGGCTGATCTCGTTGATCGAGGAGGAAAGCTCCTCGGTCGCGGCGGCAACGGAATTTACGCTGGAACTTGCGAGATCGGAAGCCGAAGCAACGGTGTTGGAGCGCTGGGCCGTGTCTTCAGCCGAATCCGTCATGGATTTGGACATGCCCGTCATGTTGGACATGGCATCGGCGAATTTACGAACCACGTGCTTTACGCTGCCTTCGAAGCTGTCGGCAAGCTCGTTGCGCTCACGCGTCTTGGTTTCCTGAGCTTCCTGCTGCAGGCGGTCGCGTTCATCGGCGGCCGCCTTTTCAGCCTGGCGCTGTTCTTCCTCGCGCTGGGTCTTTTCCTCCTCGCGGCGCTGACGCTGACGTTCTGCTTCTGCCCGCACCTGTTCCGCTTCGCGCGCCGTATCGCGGAAGCCGACCAAAGCATGGCCGAGTCGGGCCAACTCGTCATTGCCCTCGCGATAGATGCTGGATTCGAGGTCACCTTCGGACAGCTTTTGCGCGGACCCGACCAGCAGCATCAGACGACGGACGATATTCCGGCGGATATAGAAGAAAGCAATACCAAGGGCGATAAGGACGGAGCCGATGGTGCAAACGATCAGGGTCATCTTGACCTTGTCTGCAAGTGCCTGGTCGGCCTTGGAGGCGCTGGCAACGGATTTCTCCGAAGCCGCAACAAAACCATTCACATGGCGGGTCAGGCTGGACGACAGGAAGCCGTTTTCACCAATGATCTTGGCTGCCGCTTCGACCGATTTCAGTTCGGCAATCCGCGTCTTGAATACATTGAGATTCTTTTTTCCGTCCTTGCCGACCGGATCCTCAACGCCAAGGGCAAGAAGATCGTTGAACAGCTCGTTCAGCGGCTCAACCTGCGACTTGGACGTATGCTTTTCGATATCGTCAAGCGGTGCGCCCATCGAGGAAATCGAAGACAGGAATTCGGCCTCCAGATCCATCACCCCGTTGATGCTGT
>SBHH01000070.1 GCA_006226265.1 Alphaproteobacteria bacterium
GGCGCGACCGTGAAGGCCGTGCCGATTGACGAAAACGGCGAGCTCATTATGGAGGAATTTCATAACCTCCTGACCGACAGGACGAAAATCGTCGCCATCACGCATATCTCGAACGCCATCGGCACCATTACGCCGGTCCGGGAGATCATCGATGCGGCCCATGCGGCGGGCGCGGTCGTCCTCATTGACGGCAGTCAGGCCGTGCCGCACCTCAAAGTCGATATGCAGACTTTGGGTGCGGATTTCTATGTCTTCACCGGCCACAAGATTTTCGGCCCCACCGGGATCGGCGTCCTTTACGGCAAGGCGGAGCTTCTCGATCGGATGCCGCCCTTCCTCGGCGGGGGCGACATGATCAACCGGGTCACGTTCGAAAAAACCACCTACGCCAAGGGCCATGCGAAGTTCGAGGCGGGCACCCCGCCGATTGTCGAGGCCATCGGCCTTGGCACGGCCATCGATTATGTGAACGGTATCGGCTTTGATAAGATTGCCGCGCATGAGCAGTCGCTCCTTGCCTATGCCACCGAACAGCTCGGCCAGATCAACAGCCTTCGCATTATCGGTCAGGCGCGCCACAAGGCGGCGATCATTTCCTTTACACTCGAAGGGGTGCATCCGCATGATATCGGCACGATTGTCGATCGGGGCGGCGTCGCCATCCGGGTCGGCCATCACTGCGCCCAGCCCCTGATGGATCGTTTCGACGTGGCCGCAACGGCCCGCGCCTCCATGGCGCTATACAATACCCGCGCCGATATCGACGCCCTCGTCTCGGCGGTCCGGTCAGTACAGGAGATTTTCGGCTGATGATGGAAGAGTTACGCGAACTGTATCAGGAAGTGATCCTGGATCATTCGAAAAACCCCCGCAATTTCCGTCACCCGGAGGATGCGAACCATGAGGCCCATGGCTATAACCCGCTCTGCGGCGACACGGTGAATGTCTATCTGAAGATGGGGCATAACGGCCTCATCGAAGATGCCGCGTTCGAGGGCAAGGGCTGCGCCATTTCCCTCGCCTCCGCCTCCATGATGACGGAGATCGTGAAGGGCAAGACAGAGACCGAAGCGAAAGAGCTTTTCGCCGCCTTCCAGAAGCTCGTGAAGGGCGAGGAGGAATTTATCGACGCCGGCGAGGAGACGGATCGCCTGATGATGCTGGCGGGGGTCAAGGATTTCCCGATGCGCGTCAAATGCGCGACGCTCGCCTGGCATGCCATGAGTTCGGCGATGGATGAAAAGCCGGAAGTATCGACGGAGTAAGCGATGACCGCGGTTGATAAAATTATACGCCCCGTTGCGACCGGCCCGTTCGAGGAAGGCACCACCGGCTCCCCGTTGGAAGCGCCGATTATCGATGCCCTCCGGAACGTGTACGACCCTGAAATTCCGGTCAATATCTTCGATCTCGGCCTCGTCTATGTGGTCGATATCCGCGAGGGCGGCGAGGTTTACGTCGGTATGACCCTGACGGCGCCGGGCTGCCCTGTCGCGGGCGAAATCCCCGTCTGGGTGCGCGATGCCATCCTTCCCGTCGAGGGGGTTAATTCGGTCGAGGTTGAAATTCTGTGGGATCCGCCCTGGACACCTGATAATATGTCCGAGGCGGCGAAACTCGACCTTGGAATGTTCTAAGTCTGTGATTATATGTGATTGAGGTGATAAAAATGAGTGAAACTGCAATCATGACATTGACCGACCGGGCCGCCCAGCGCGTAAAGTCGCTGCTTGCCCAGAATGGCGAGGAGACGCTCGGCCTTCGGATCGGCATTACCAATACCGGCTGTAACGGTCTCAGCTATACGATGAACTATGCGTCCGACCAGAAGCCCGACGATGCCATTGTGAAGGCGGCTGATGTCACGCTCCTCATCGACCATGACGCCGTGCAATATGTTGCTGGCACGGAGATGGACTGGCTGGAAGAAGGCCTGGAATCTCGCTTTACCTTCGAAAATCCCAATGAAAAGGGCCGCTGCGGCTGCGGCTCCTCCTTCCACGTCTGAATTTACGCGCCCTTGTGAAGGGGACCGCATAACAAAAAACGCCATGTCAGAGGAGCATTCCGTCTGACATGGCGTTTGTTCTTTGGAAGGACCGGGGCCCGATTGTTCCGGGCCGCCAGCCTGCTCCCGAAAAGCCTAGAGCTTCAGATCTTCCGCGGAAGACTTGCCGTTCTGACCGGCGCGCAGCTCGTAAGAGACTTTCTGGCCTTCATTCAGGGAGGTCGCGCCTGCCCGCTCAACAGCGGAGATATGCACGAACACGTCCTTGGAGCTGTCTTCAGGCTCAATGAAGCCAAAACCTTTGGTGGGGTTAAACCATTTTACAGTACCAGTAGCCATAGTCATATTCCTTATAACAGTGTGGCAAAACGCCCCGTCACACCATGCGACGGCGCGGCATTATTAACGATCACAATGTCATAGGATAACCAAGCAAAGCAGCGTACCGGTCTGTCGGGTACTTAGAACATATGTTATGCGTCGGGGCGGAATATGGCGTGTTCCAGCAGGAAAGCAATGGTCCGGCCGATTTTTTTCAAATAAATATTTAAATCTGTTACTTATTTGCCGACTTTGCTGGCGCATCCAGGCCCTTTTCCCGCCGCTTCAGCGTACGAAAGGGCATCAGCCGTTGCGTCAACTCATCCCACAGCGACAGCCGGAAGGTCGACAGGCTTTCAAGCAGCGTGATCCGGTTGGTGGTTTTCAGCACCGGCAGCTCCTCCAGGCAGGACTTCAGCCGGTAGTTCGGAATGCGGCTGCACAGATGGTGGATATGGTGGATGCCGATATCGGCG
>SBHH01000325.1 GCA_006226265.1 Alphaproteobacteria bacterium
ATGAGTGAGATTTTACCTATAATCCTTGATGCCAGCTCATATATTCTGATTCTGGTTCTCGTCGCATTGGGTCTCGCCATCGTCTTTGGAATGATGGATGTTATCAATATGGCGCATGGTGAACTCTTTATGATCGGCGCCTATGTGATGATCTTTTCAGCTAGTCTCGGCCTGCCCTTTTTCGCAGGGCTGATCCTCGCGCCGCTTGTCGTCGGTCTGTTGGGGTTGTTGATTGAGGCCGCGCTTATCCGGCATATTTACCACCGCCCCCTGGATACCATTCTTGCGACCTGGGGGCTCTCCATCGCCTTGAAGCAGGCCATCGTGCTCCTGTTCGGCCCTGAATCCCACAGTGTTGCCCTTCCCCTTGACGGCAGCATTGAGTTTGGCGCCTTCAACTATCCGCTTTACCGGCTTCTTCTGATGGCCATCTCGCTGTTGCTGATCGGCGGCACTTTCGGGCTGTTTCTTAAAACCGGATTCGGATTGAAAGCACGCGCCGTTATTGCCCGGCCGGAGATGGCCTCCGCCCTCGGGATCGATACGAAACGCATGAACCGGTTGAGCTTCGTGACCGGCACCGCGCTTGCGGGGCTTGCGGGCGCACTTGTCTCCCCCATTATCAGTGTCGATCCGCAAATGGGCCTCGGCTATCTGGTGCCGGGTTTCCTTTCCATCCTTGTGGGCGGCGCAGGACCGCTTGCAGGCGTCCTCGCGGGCGGAACGGTGATTGGCGGCACCAGCAACCTTCTCTCCGTCTGGATATCGCCCGTGGCCGCGCTTATCACGGTTTATATCCTTGCGATCCTGATCATCCGTATGAAGCCCGAAGGGTTGCTTGGGGGGCGCCGTGCGAAATAGTCTGATTGCGATCTTCGTCTTTATCCTGCTCGCGTTCGCCCCGGGCCTCGTCGGCGACTACTGGACGGGTCAGCTCACGAACTACCTCGTCTATGGGCTGCTCGCGGTTTCCCTCTCTCTCGTCTGGGGTCATGGCGGCATCCTCTGCTTCGGGCAGGCAATGTTCTTCGGGATCGGCGGCTATATCATGGCGGTTCTGACCAAGGGGATGATCTATCCCGATCTCACCAGCAGCTGGGTGGGCCTTCTTGCCGCCATGGCGGGATCGGCCATGTTCGCCTTTGCGCTCGGCTTTTTCCTGTTTGCGGGCCGCGGGATCAGCGGGGCCTATCTCGCCGTTATCACCCTCGCCCTTGCCCTCGTACTGGAGCGGTTGATGAATAACTGGTATGCCTTGGGCGGCTATAACGGCCTTCTTAATATCCCGCCGCTCCGCCTTGTCGCCTTTGGCATGAATTACGAGCTTTGGGATCGACTGCCGACTTTCTATATTATCCTCGCCATTGTTGCTGTTGTCTTTTTTACGGTGCATTTCCTTGTGAATAAAAGCCCTTACGGCCTTTTGCTCACCGCTATCCGCACTCATCCGGACCGGCTTTCCTCGCTCGGTTACAGCGTGTTGAACCTCCGTCTCTCCGTCTTCTCCTTAAGCGCAGCCATTGCGGGGCTTGCAGGCGCTTTGTTTGTCACGCTCGACGGATTTGTCTCCCCGACCCTGATCGGCTTCACCCTGTCGACGGAGGCTCTTATCTGGGTTGCCATTGGCGGCAAGGAAATGCTGCTCGCGGCGTTCCTCGGCGCCATCTTCACCCGGGCGAGTGAAAGCTGGCTCTCCGAGATTTTCGGCGATTACTGGCTCCTGATCCTCGGGATCGCCTTCATGGTGAGCGTCGTTCTGCTCCCGAAGGGACTCATCGCGACACCGCTTGCCGCCTTGGGGCGGAAACTTCGCCGTTCCCCCGACTGATTGGCCCGCCATATCACCTTGTTATTTTCTCAGCCGCCAATTGTCATAAATTTTATATTGCAATGGCTGTGATTCCTAATAAAACAGCAGGAAAGGCCAATCAAATCGCTAAGAATGCCGGGGCAGATGAAAAACCAAATTCGTCGAAACAGCCCCCCGAAAGGGCAAGGGTGTCTGAAATAAAGCTCGAAAAAAGCTGGCTGGAGCAGCTCCGACCCGAATTCGACAAGCCCTATATGCAGTCGCTGAAAAGCTTTCTGACCGCCGAAAAGAAGGCTGGCAAGGTGATTTATCCGAAGGGCGACGAGATTTTTAACGCCTTCAACAGCACGGCTTTCGATAAAGTCCGCCTCGTCATTCTGGGGCAGGATCCCTATCACGGTCCCGGCCAGGCTCATGGCCTCAGTTTCTCGGTCAGGCCGGGCGTTCCCATTCCGCCGTCGCTTCGCAATATTTATCAGGAGCTCCATCAGGAATTCGGGTTTCAGCCGCCCCGGCATGGCTATCTTGCCGAATGGGCAGCGCAAGGCGTTCTTCTCCTCAACAGCGTGCTCACTGTCGAGCGGGCCCGCGCCGCTTCCCATCAGGGGCGCGGGTGGGAGGAGTTTACCGACGCCGCCATCGCCGCCCTTAATGAAAAGCGGGAGAATATTGTGTTTCTGCTCTGGGGCAGCTATGCCCAGAAAAAGGGGCGCTTCATCGACCGCAGGAAACATCTGGTTCTGCAAAGCCCGCATCCCTCCCCGCTTTCGGCGCACCGCGGCTTTCTTGGAAACGGACATTTCAAGAAAGCCAATGACTTTTTTGTCAAGACAAATCAACCGCCTATCGACTGGCAATTGGAGAGACCGGATGAGCCATCCTCTGTTTGACAATCTCCCGCGCATTATTGGCCATCGCGGCGCCTGCGGTCACGCGCCGGAAAATACGCTGGCCTCCATCCGAAAGGCGGCGGAGCTTGGTGCGCGCTTTATCGAGATTGACGTGACGCTCACCTCTGACAATGTGGCGGTTATCCAGCATGACACGGGGCTTAACCGCTGTACCAACGGCAAGGGGCCGATCATCCTGACTCCGCTTGAGGAGGTCAAGAAACTCGATGCGGGCGGCTGGTTTTCGGATGAGTTCAAGGGCGAGACCGTTCCGACCTTGAGAGAAGCTGTTGATCTCATCCATGAGCTTGGCCTTGGCCTTAACCTTGAAATCAAGCCGAGCCGGGGCTGGCAGGTGCCGACGGCAACGCAGGTCTGTTGCGAGCTTGCCTCCTATGCGCCCGAGGACATGCCGCTTCTCTTCTCCTCCTTCGATCCGGAGGCTCTGGTTATCGCCCGCGATATGATGCCGGACGTACCGCGTGGCTACCTCACCGAGACCATTTTTCCAGACTGGAAAAAGCGCCTCGACGATCTCGGATGCGAGGCGCTGCATTGCGAAAAATATTTTGTAACAAAGGAAAAAGTGGCCGAAATCAAGTCGGCTGGCTACAAGCTTCTTGTCTACACGGTGAATGATCCGGAAATGGGGAAATGCTTCCTCGACTGGGGCGTTGATGCGATTATTACTGACTTCCCTGACCGGATTGGAAATATTCTCTGAGGCGCCTTACGCCGGTTCTTCTTTCTGCCCGGCAATCGGGTAGGCACCGGCGGTCACCAGCGAGTTGATACGGCGGAGATCGGACAAGAGGCCGAGGTGGGCAGCGCTTGCCTCCTGATCCATCAGCTTGTCACTTCGAAGGCGCTGCAGATGATCATTGACCGCTTTTCGTTCGACCTGCCGGAAGCGTTGCTTGCGCTGGATGAGATTGGCCGCAGTGACTGCATCGCCGGTCATCAGGACGCTGAAGGACAGGCGGAGGTTCATCATCGCCATATCCAGTACATGAAGGCTGTCCTTCACATCCTCTTCCGGCATGGCGGTCTGGTTTTTCGTATTGCTCTCGATCAATTCCAGCATGCTGAGAACGATAATATTGCCGACATTTTCGAGCGTCGTCGTGAAGTTAAGGATTTCGGTGCAACGTTTCTCATCCTCCTCGTCCAGAGATTCTCGGCCAAGGCGTGTAAGATAGCTTTTGATCGCCCGGTCGAATTCCTTAACAATCAGGTCATTGTCGCGGATTTTCTTGCAGAACTGGAGCTGTCCGGTTGCAAGCGCCTGCCGGAGATCCTGGAACATCGTCTCCAGAATATCCCCCATGCGAAGCGTGTCGCGCACCGCATTGGCAAGCGCGAGCGGCGGGCTTTCCAGCGCGGCCTTGTCGAGATAGAGCGGCGCAGGTGCGTTCGGATCACCGGTGATATCCTCAGGCAGAAGTTTTTCGATCAGACGCGCGAGCGGTGTAATGAAGGGCAGAAAGACGACTGCACAGGCAATGTTGAGCAGCGTATGGAAATTCACGATCTGACGCGCGGGAGACGCCTCCAGCATCGCAAGATGCGGCGCAATCCACTCGATAAAGGGAAGCGTCACGATGACAATGATGAGGCGGCAGATGAAGTTCGCAAGCGGCGGTCGCCGCGCTGCCTTATCCGCCTTCAGCGTCGCCATGATCGGCGGAACGGAACCACCAAGGTTGGCCCCCAACACCATGGCATAGGCGACATCAAGCGGGAAATGCCCCGTCATGGCAAGCGAAAGCGCGAACAGCACCGTCGCCAGGCTGGAGTGGGCGATCAGCGTGATCATGGCCGCAAGAATGGCGACTAGAACCGGTTCTCCCGAAAGCGAGCTCAAAACAAACTGCGAAATTTCAGAGGTGCGAATCGGCGCGGAGGCGAGCCCGAGAAGCTTCAATGCCGTCAGCATCATACCAAGACCAAGCAGGATGCGGCCGAGATTCTTGGCTCGCGTGGATACGGCGGTGGAATGGCGCACAAAGCCGATAAAGAGAAGGACCGGCGCAAGGAAGGAAAAGTCGAAGCTTAAAACCTGCGCCACCACGGTGGTACCAACGTCGGCGCCCAGCATGACGGCGATCCCGGCTGTTGCCGGAACCAGGCCGCGGCCCGCAAAGGAGGCCGTCAAAAGTGCCGCCGCCGTACTGCTCTGCAGGATCATGGTGACACCCAGCCCGCCGAAGAAGGACTGAAAGCGGTTCTTCAGGCAGAATTTCAGAAACGTGCCGAGTTCCCGCCCGAACGCCCGCATCACACCGGTATTGACCATGCGAAGGCCCCAGAGCAGCAATGCCACCCCGCCCAGCAGATTTATCAATACAATGGTACCGTCCAAAATACCTTACCTTTACTCACTTTAGCCCGACACCGATTGATTATCGGAATTTATATTTCCACAAGGATCCACAAAATCTGACAAAACGGGCATTGAACAAACATTTCTGTATAGGCCTGCTTTCAGCCGATAGCAAGGTTTCCGGTAACAGCCGCCTCAAAAAGTCGGCTGTAGTCTGATGCGCTGAGAGGAATGGGGTTACCGCCCGCGGACGGATCGACCTCGGCCATTTTGCCAACAAGCTTTGCCTTTGACGTATCGATGGCGAGCGCGGACAGGTCATTTGGAATATCAAGCTCCGCGCGAAGGGCAAGAATCCAACTTAAAAACCCGTCGAAAGACGCTTCCTCAAGACCAAGGTAAGCGGAAAGACGGGCAATCCGTCCTTCTATCACCGGGCGGTTCCGGATAAGGACGTAAGGCATTAAAATAGCATTCAGCATGCCATGATGCGCATCGTAAAGTGCCCCAAGCGGATGAGCGAGCGCGTGCATACCGCCAAGCCCTCGCTGGAATGCCGTTGCGCCCATGGAAGAGGCAATCATCATCTGGCTCCGGGCGACAAGGTCGGTTCCGTCCTTGCAGGCCGCGGGCAGATATTCCTTTACAAGGCGGATGCCTTCGATGGCGATCCCCTCTGCCATCGGATGGAATGAGGGTGCGCAGAAGGCCTCCAGATTATGGGAGAGCGCATCCATGCCAGTGGCTGCCGTAATTTTTTGCGGCAGACCAAGGGTCAGTGCCGGATCAGCGAGAACCACTGACGGCATCATCTTCGGATTGAAGACGATCCGCTTCACATGGACCGCGTCATTCGTAATAACTGAGGCACGCCCGACTTCGGATCCCGTGCCCGAGGTGGTCGGCACGGCAATGATCGGCGGGATTTTGCTTGCCGGGATATTCTCCCAATCTTCATCATTTAGATCGAAAAGAGCCGCCGACTGATTGGCCATCAGCGCAACCGCCTTTGCTGCATCAAGGCCGGAACCACCGCCGAAGGCAATCACACCGTCATGATCGCCGGCTTTATAGACAGCAACGCCATCATCGACATTCTTGCCAATAGGGTTCGGCTTCACATCGCTGAAAAGTCCGAAACCGAGCCCCGCCTCCTTACACACCGCCTGCGCCTCGGCAATCATCGGCAAACCGGCAAGACCGGGATCGGTCACCAGTAGCGGATTTTTCATCCCCGCCTCTTTGCAGATATCCCCGAGTTCCTTCAGGCGTCCCGCGCCAAAGCGGACAGCCGTCGGATAGTTCCAGTTTCCCGTCAAGCGGCTTGCATCAGCGGCCATGTATCTCTCCGTTAGAGGGTAGTTCGTAAATGATAGGATTTCGGCCGGGTCAGGCTTTCATAGCCGACCGATGACAGGGTGCAGCCCCGGCCCGAATTTTTAACCCCCGTCCAGGCGAGCGCAGGATCGAGATAGTCGCAGCGGTTCATGAACCAGGTGCCGGTATTCACCTGATCACCGATTTTGACGGCGGCGGCCTCATCCAGCGTCCAGACGGAGGCGGTCAAACCGAACTCGCTGTCATTCATCAGCTTCACGGCTTCTTCATCGGAAGAGACCTTCATGATGCCGACAACAGGGCCAAAGCTTTCCTCGGTCATGACGCGCATGCTGTGATCCACATCGACCAACACCTGCGGCGCAAGATAAGGCGTGCCTTCCTTGTTCGCCGGGAAACTTTTGGGATCGATCAGGGATTTTGCGCCCGCCGCAACCGCATCGGCGATCTGGCCCCGCACAAAATCCGCGGCACCCGCATTTACAAGCGGACCAAGCGTCGTTTCCGCATCGATGGGGGAGCCGAGCTTGTATTCGTTCACCACCTCGACGAAGCGCTTGACGAAATCGTCATAGACTTTCTCATGGACATAAATCCGCTCGATCCCGCAGCAGGATTGGCCGGAATTGAACATCGCGCCATCGACAAGATTTTCCGCCGCATGATTGATATCCGCATCGGCACGGACATAGGCCGGATCCTTGCCGCCAAGCTCCAGCCCGACACCGATGAAGCGGCCAACGGCGGCCGTCTCGATCGCCTTGCCCGCCGGGACGGAACCCGTGAAGCAGACGAAATTGATCTCTTCCGACTGAATGATTTTCGCCGCCGTCGCATGGCTTGCGACAACGATCTGGAAAAGCCCTTCGGGAAGTCCGGCCTCGGCAAAGGCCTCAACCATCGTTTCGCCGCAAAGATGGGTTTGCGCCGCATGTTTCAGGATGACGGCATTCCCCGCCATCAGGGCCGGTACGATGGAATTGACCGCCGTCATATAGGGAAAGTTCCAGGGTGCGATGGTCAAGACTACGCCGACGGGCTCGCGCTTGATATAGCGGGTAAAGCCCGCCTTCTCCGGAATGGCGACATCGGCAAGCGCCTCTTCCGCAATGCTGATCATATAGCGGGAGCGTTCCTCAAACCCGCCGACTTCGCCTGCACCAAACTTCACCGGGCGCCCCATCTGCCAGGCCAGCTCTTCAACGATCCGGTCTTTCCTGGCGACAAAGGCATCGATGCATTTACCAAGGATTTCGGCCCGCTCGGCGACGCTTTTTTCCTTCCAGGAACTTTGTGCGGTCACGGCCGATTTCAACATGACGGCAAGCGCATCGGGGCTCGTATAGGGTCGCTCTACATAGAGGCTGTCGTCAACGGGGCTGATGGTTTTGAGGCTGTCAGACATATAACTATTCCAGAGTTTGAGGAGTGAAAAACTACTACCATTTTCCGACCGGGAACCTAATCGGAAAAATTTATAAACCTATCGCTTGCGCCACAGAAAATTTGGCCAAATCACTACAAAATGTGGATTTCCACATATCGATTTTATTTTCCCCAAATTTATGCTAGAAAATATCGCTTTACGGGAATTAGTTCCGGTTCTTGGGGGGTCAAGGATGAAACAGGCAAAACGGCAAATGGCCATCATGAACATGCTGCAGGCGGAAAAATCTTGCGGCGTGGTCGAGTTGGCGAACAAACTCGGCGTCTCGGATGAAACGATTCGCCGCGACATCAAGGAAATGGCGAAATCCGGAACGGTCGAGAAGATCCATGGCGGCGTCATGCTTCCACAAGCTTCACTGGAGCCCCCTTTCCTGCGTCGGCTGGAAGTTCAGCAGCGGGAAAAACAGCGGATCGCCAAACTCGCAGCCTCGATCATCCAGGACGGGGAAACCATCCTCATCGATAACGGCAGTACTTCCTGCTATGTGGCAAAGGCCTTGAGTTCGCACCGGAATTTGACCGTGGTGACAAATTCGACGGAAGTTGCCCGTGATCTTTGCGCCCGCAACAACAATACGGTTTTCATGGCGGGCGGGCAGATCCGCGCCGATGACTGCGCTACCTATGGCCCAACGGCAGTCAGTTTCGCAAAGCAATTCACGACGGAGCGGGCCATTCTCTCCATGGCCTCCATCAGCGCCGAGCAGGGTTTCCTCGATTGCGACCTTGGGGAGGCGGAGTTCAAACGCGCCATCCTGCCCCAGGCCGAAAGCATTATTGTCGTTGCCGATCATATGAAATTCAATCGGCCAGGAGTGGTCAAAATATGCGACTTTGACGCCGTTGACCTGCTCCTGACCGATCAGCTGCCCCCGCAGAAGATCATCGATAAAATCGGGCGCGATCGCATTCTTATCGCTTAGGCGCCCGACCTTCATCATTTAGCCTTGCTACCCGCCTCAGTCATCGAGGCGGGGTCGCACCTTGATAGCGATCCAGTTACGAAGTTCCTGCTCACGGATATCCGCCTCCAGTACATCGTCATCCACGCCAAGCTGCCAGCGGAGCGCGTGGGACACCGGGTCTTCGAACAGGCCCTGCATCTTGGCGATGAAGCTGTCTGCATCATCAAGGGAGGTGAAATTGCCCTGCTTCGTCAGCCCTTCGCGACGCCAGCGGCAAAGGCTCGCCACCTCATTGAAATCATATTCCGGATGATACTGAAGCGCCCAGAAGCTGCCGCCCTGATGGGTGACATCGACCGCCTGCACCCGCGTGAAATCATTACCCGCGAGAAGCACCGCGCCTTCCGGCAGTTCCTGCACCTCATCCTCATGGCTTGTAAAGCCATCGAAGACCGATTTCTTGCCCATGAACATCGGGTGGGCACGCCCCTCCTCCGTTAGGGAGATTTTCCGGGCCAGGCCAAACTCGCGCCCTTTAGGGTTCTTCGCGCATTTACCGCCCGCCGCCGTCACCGCCATCTGCGCGGCCCAGCAACTCCCGAACATCGGCACCCGCGTCTCATATACGGCCTGACAGAAGCGGATCTGCCGAGCGACCCGATCATCCGCATCGTTATGGATGGTGAGGCTCGATCCCGTCCAGCAGACACCGTGATATGCCTCAATCGCCTTGCCTTCGGGCAACCTGCAATCGGCATCCGCAGGGAAGATGATATCCACCTCCGCTCCCGGCATGTTGGATGTCAGCATCCGGGCATAGAGATCGCCTGCCAGGGTGCCGCCATTTTCTGCGAGAGGGCCACGATGTTCTTCGGGATATCCGTCGAGCACCAGAAACCGTGCATTATTCGTCACACTCGTTACTCCGACTTGAATTGCCGGATCAGACCGGACGCGTATCCCCGCCAATGGTGACACGGCGCATGAAGCGGCGGTACTGGACATAGTCATTCATGGCATAATGCTGCGTGCAGCTATTATCCCACATGGCGACCGATTTCGGTTGCCAGCGGAAACGGCAGACGAATTCCGGCTTGGTGGAAAATTCATAAAGGAACTTCAGAAGCGGGGCGCTTTCTTCCTTGGTCATGCCCTTGATGCGAAGCGTGAACATCGGGTTCACATAGATACATTTTCGGCCTGAAATATCATGGGTGCGGATCAGTGGATGCTCAACCTCGGTTTCGACCACATCGGAATATTTGTATTTCAGGCTGTGCTTGCCTTCATACTTTTCACGCGTGGTGCGGGGATCATAGGCGATAGAGGCGGAATGCACGGCGACCAGCCCGTCAAGCAGTTCCTTCATCTTGTCGGAAAGCGCATCATAAGCAGCGGCCATATCCGCCCAGAGCGTGTCGCCACCGACCGGCGGAATATCGATGCCATAAAGCATGGTGTAAAGCGTCGGCTTTTCAAAGAAGGTGTTGTCCGTATGCCAGCCTGTGCCGAAGGACGCGCCCTCGCCTGCCGGTTTCAGAACCTCGATCAGTTCCGGATGGGCGTTGGAGCCTTCAACGATCGGATGGACTTCCGGGGTGCCGAACCGCTTGGCAAAGGTCAGCTGCCGTTCCGGGGTGACTTCCTGATCGCGGAAGAAAATGACGTGATTATGAACGAGGGCATCTTTCACTTCGCCGAACTGCTCATCCGTGAGTTCCCGGGAGAGATCAACACCGGCGATCTCCGCACCGATGCAAGACGTAAGTGGCTGTACTTCAATGGTATTATAGCTCATCTCAATCCCCGACTTCCTGTTTGAGACAACGGTTATTTCATTTTTCCTAGGTAGGACATTGCGTTGAAAAACGATAGTACCAGACGGCACCAATCATTTATACCAGATGTCTCACCTAAGATCGAGAAGCCGGGCGAGCCGCGTGATTCCTTCATCGATCCGGTTGGTTGCGATCGAGGAAAAGCCGAGCCTGAAAAAGCGCCGCCCCTCCTCCGCTTGCATGAAATGGACGGCGCCGGGTTCCAGCACGACCCCCTCTTTAAGGGCACGTGTTGCGAGGAGCTCCGCATCCAGCTCCTCCGGCCCCCTGATCCAGAAACTGGTGCCACCGAAACTCGGCACCGTCGTCATGCCGGGGAGATGATTATCGAGGCCCGCCCGCATTTTCTCCCAGCGTTCGCCATAGGCATTGTGAAGTTTCCGGATATAGGCATCGTGATAGCCTTGCGCAATGAAAAGCGCCGTGGTGCGCTGATTATTACTGGGCGCATGGCGAACAATCAGGCGGCGAAGCGCGCGAAGTTCACGGATAAGCCCGGCGGACGCGACGATATAGCCAAGCCGAAGCCCCGGAAACATGGATTTTGACAGGCTACCCACATATATGACCCGTCCCTCCCCATCTTGACTTTTAAGGGCGGGCACGCTCTCTCCGGTATAGTTGGTGTCGCTCTCGAAATCGTCCTCGATCACCAGCAGATCACGGGAGGAGGCCGCGTCAAGAAGCTTTGCCCGCCGTTCTTCTGACAAGGTCACGGTTGTCGGATATTGGTGGCTTGGCGTCACATAGACCATCTGGGCGGATTTGAGGGCATCCCCCACCACGACCCCTTCCCCGTCGATTTCAAGAGGGAGAAGCGCCGCCCCGCAAAACTCGAAAATATTGCGCGCATCGGGATATCCCGGATTTTCAATGCCGACCCGGACTCCCCCTTTCATAAGCGCCGAGGCAATCAGATAAAGCCCGTTCTGCGCGCCCATGGTGATGAGGATTTCTTCCGCGCCTGCATAAATCCCGCGTTTCGGGAGGAGCTTGGTGCGGATTTCCTCGATCAATTCCGGATCATCCGCCGTGACCGCATCGCTCGCCCAGTCACGCATGGCGCTCTGGCTCATCGCCTGACGAGAACATTCCCGCCATGCCGGCAAGGGAAAGAGGCTCGCGTCAGGCTGGCCATAGACGAAAGGATAGGGAAAGTCCTGCCAATTTGCAGGCTTTACGATATTACGCTGATGCGAGAGCAGCGCGTCTGTACGCGCTTTCCAATCAATGCTTGTCCTGACGGGGGACAGTTTGACCGCCATCGGCAGGTGACTTACCGCAGCGTCGCTCACCATAAAGCCGGAGCGGTTCAGGGCGATCAGGAAATCATTCTCGACCAGTTTTTCATAGACCAGCACCACCGTCGTCCGCGAAAGCGACAGGTTCTTCGCAAGCTTCCGGGTTGAAGGCATTTTCGTACCCGCCGGAAGCTGGCCATTCAGAATGGCGGCGATGATCTGCTCACGAAGCTGGTTCTGCGCCGACGTATCGGCGTTGCGGTCGATAATGAAAAGCAAACTCGAAATCCTGCAAGGCTTGATGGTTTGCCGCCATCATAGGCCGCACTTCCCTCCGCTGGAAAGAGGGAGTTGCGACAGGTCAGATAATCTCGAAATAACGTTTGAGTTCCCAGTCAGTGATCGCTTTTCGAAATTCCCGTTCTTCCCATTCGCGGGTGACGACATAATGATCGACGAAGGCGTCGCCGAACAACTCGCGCGCCGCCGACGATTTCTTAAGCCGCTGCGCCGCATCCCAAAGGGTTTTGGGAAGCGCCAGTTCCTCCGGAAATTCCTGGGTATAGGCATTTCCCTTAACGCCTGCCGTCGGCTCGATCTTGTTCTCGATGCCCCAGAGGCCCGAACCCAGTGCCGCCGCAATGGCGATATGCGGGTTCATGTCAGCGGCAGCGATGCGGTATTCAACGCGCTGGGACTTTGCCGATCCCGGAATGGCGCGAAGGGCACAAGTGCGGTTTTCAACGCCCCAGCTTGCCTCCGTCGGCGCCCAGAAGCCCGGGATCATGCGGGTATAGCTGTTAATCGTCGGTGCGATCATGGCCAGAAGTTCCGGCATCAGTTTCTGCTGACCCCCGATGAAATGACGCATGGTATCGCTGATGTTATGATCCTTCGACGTATCATGGAACAGGCTTTTGCCGTCCTTGCCCGCGAGCGAGAGATGAATATGCCCGCTCTGGCCCGGATATTCCGGTGACCATTTCGCCATGAAGGTTGCCATCAGGCCGTTCTTCTGCGCGAGGATCTTCGCGAACGTCTTGAAAAGCGCGCCTTTGTCGGCGGCCTTCAGCGCCTCGTCATAGGCAATGGCGGCCTCCAAAACGCCCGGACCGGTTTCGGTATGCAACCCTTCGAGGGGCATATCCATTTCCGTGCAAAGGGCGAGAAGCTGCTCGTAAAACTCATGTTCGACCGAGGCACGCAGCATGGAATATCCGAAGAAGCCCGGCGTGAAATTGGTGAGGTTTTGATAGTTCTTTTCGCGGATGGAATGGGGCGTTTCCTCGAACATGAAAAACTCATATTCGCAGGCCGCCGTTGCCGCAAAGCCCATGTCGTCGGCTTTTTTGAGGACTCGTTTCAGGGTTTGGCGAGGGCAGACATGGGCCGCGCGATCGCCGAATTCCAGAAGGAAAAACAGCATGTTATCTTCAAGCGGCAATTCGCGGCAGCTGTTGATCACCGGCACAACAGTCGCATCCGCATAACCGTTCGCCCAGCCGGTGTAGCTTTCGGTATCGTATAGCTGATCGTTTACATCCCAGCCCAGCACCACGTCGCAGAAGCCGAAGCCCTTTTCGAGGATGCTGAAGAATTTTTCGGTGCTGAGATATTTACCGCGGAGGACGCCGTCGATGTCGAAGACCCCGACTTTTACATAATCAAGTTCCCGCTCCTCGATAATGCTGCGGGCGTCGGTGACTGTCTTTACGAAACGCGCGTCCATTTTTACTCCGTTTGTCTGTTCGCTAACCCGCCAGCTGTTCAAGGGCCTTGGCATGCAACTCCGGTGTTGCCGCGGCAAGGATCGTACCGTCGGAGTCAAGTCCCAGACGGTTGCCGGACCAGTCCGTGATCACCCCGCCTGCTTCCTCAATCACTGGGATCAGCGCCATGTAATCATAAGTCTGCAGGCCCGTCTCGACAACGATATCGGCCCAGCCGGACGCCAGAATGGCGTAGATATAGCAGTCCCCGCCATAGCGCCGGATCCGGGTCGTATCCCGCAACTTTGTGAACTTGGAATGATGATCGGGCGAAAAATATTCTGCCGATGTGGTCATCAGGATTGCCTGATCAAGGTCCGTGCATTTGCTGACCTGACAACGGGTGCCGTTGAAATAGCAGCCCTTGCCTTCGATCGCGATCCAGAATTCCTTCATCGCGGGCATTGAAATGGCGCCAATCCGCGCGCGCCCCTCTTTCACATAGGCAATCAGGGTGCCATAGAGCGGGAGGCCGGAAACGAAGCTTTTTGTACCATCAATCGGATCGAGAACCCAGATTTCGTCGCGTTCCAGGCCCTCGACGCCATGTTCTTCGCCAAGAATGCCATGGGCGGGATAGCTTTTCGTGATCATCTCCCGAAGGAGGCGCTCTGTCTCCCGGTCGGCGATCGTCACCGGCGAATTGTCGCTTTTGTCTATGATATCAAGGGGTTTTCGGAAATAGGAAGAGGTACTGCGGGCGGCTGTTCCGGCAAGCGAACAGGCAAAACCGGCAAGTTCAGACCACTCACCCTGCACCGGAGCCGTCATATAAAAAAGGTCATTCATATAAAAAATAAT
>SBHH01000237.1 GCA_006226265.1 Alphaproteobacteria bacterium
AGACAATCACCAATATCTGAAGGATATTTTCTGGTTAATATTGAACGCGGCGCCCTTGTGCTGCTCCCTCGGAAGAAGTGTAGCCAGCAATTAACCTGCACCGCTGATGAACCAAAGCGGGAATCTCGCTTTATCTCATGGACGTTATTACAAGAGCTTTAAGGTTATGTTCATATGCTTGATGGCGCAAATGTTTGTACCCTGCATGCCATAGCTATTTTTTAAAAAACCATCTGGGCAGATACATAGATTGAAGTCGGAAAAATTAACCATCAAGATTCATGCGCACACCGTAAATATGATCGGGCATCTTTCTTTCGATTACAAAGAGAGGTGTATGACATCAATGAGTTTACCGCCTAATTTCTCCGTTTCGCTGTTCCAGGGCCTAGGGGTCGGAACAGCGGAACGGGGGGCGCGTATCGTATCGTTACGTAAGGATTTCGGCGCTTTGGTTTAGATCAGCCCCTCGGAGACGGCCCTTTTCTTCCATCTCGATACGGTCGATTTCGATACGGAAAGCTCGTCGGCGATTTCTGCAAAGGGAATGCCCTCCTTGACGAGTTCAATGCATCGGAGATAGTGCGGATTGCCATTCGTATGGGACCATTGAAGCGCGTCGTCCTCGATACGTAACGTAGCCTCCATATCCTGCGTATCCTTGGCCTGTAAATGCCGCGACTTCGTATAGGATACGAGGATGCGGGTATCGTCTTCACCGGCAATAAAATCGTCCGGCCGCTTGAGTTGCAGGCCACATCCATCACATCCTCCTTCTTGTGACTGCCGCGCAGCTTCCCTTCCTTGTTCGCATGATGAATAAAGACAACGGCAATGCCCTTCTTGCGCTGCTGCACCGCCCATTCCTGAACCGGGGCCCAGCTATCCGCCTCATTCTCGTTGCCGGTCCGTATGAAGGGCGAGATATTGTCAATGAAGACTGCCTTCGGCTTTACCTTCTCGATTTGCGCATTGATATCGATACGTCCCGTAGGAAGGCCGATATCCGGCGTCTCGTTGGTCAGGGTTTGCACGTCCGGCGAATGTCATGCAGCCGGATATCCATCAAGCCAGTGGGGAAGGCAATCTTGCGCTTCTCCGCCAATGCGCAAATGCGCCTGAACAATTGCCCGGTACCACAATCCGGGGGCAGGGACTGCCGCGCATCTTCGATAATCGGGACAAGCTGCGCGTCCATCATCCAGAGGCCAATCGTCGCCTGCTGCCGGACCCGCTCCCATGCCTTCTTCGGATCGCGTAAATGCCCTGTTGAGCTGGCAGCGTTCGCAAACACCCAAGGAGTGCCCGCAGCAGCCTTCAGGCAGGCCTCCAGTATCGCTAAGGCCTTATCGGACAGGGGGAGGGTGATCGGCTCCCCGTTCTTGCTGTCCGGGGTGCGCTCCAGCATCCGGTTGGCCTGATAGAGGCCGTTATTCTCTTTCATCTTCAAATGCAGGCTTTTGATCTCGTATTTGCTGATATCGGAGATTTTGCGGTTGAACCAATGGAAAAGGAACTTGTTGATCTCCCGCTCATCGTAGGCCCATGACTTTTTCTCGACCCTGCTGTCAGCGCCGTTGCCGGGTGCGAGCGATATCGCGCGGCGGGAGGCCGAATTTGCGGCGAAACAGGGTGCTGAAATGGGCTGAGCTGTTAAAGCCGTACTGGAAGGCAATTTCCGTGATTGATTGACCGTTTCCCTTCGCAAGGGCGTCGTAGCAAAGTTCCAGCCGCCGGTTCCAGATCCATTCCGATGCCGTCATGTCGCTCTGACGGAACAGGAGATGTAAATACCGTAGCGAAATGCCATTTGCTCCGGCGATCTGTTCCAGCGACAGATCAGGCTCGTCAATATGGGCCTCGATCCAGCGCAGGATCGACTTGAAGCGCGCCTGCTGGATCGAACCGTCGGCGTCCGGCGTATCGGCTTCGCCCGACAGAAGTGTGAAAGCCAGAAGGTCCATCAGCTGGTTGCCAAGATGGCCTCGCTCCTCATCTCCAAGATGCGTGCCTTCGGTTGCCAGCAGGGTGCAAAATTCGGAGGTGATGCGGCCAAGGCCCCGTGTGCTGCTGATGGAAGCGGTGACGGGGATCTGCTCACTTGGAAAACGCATCGCGAACTTGTCGCGCGGAATTTCAAGATAGAGGGAGCGAACCTCGCCGAGGCACTGCAGCTCATAAGGCTCGGTCGCCGAGAAAATTGCCCCCTTTGCCGCGTTGGAATGCCGTGCTGCTCCGCCCTGGATCACATTCATGCGGCCCTGCTGCAGAAACTGTACATAATAGCAATCCTTGTCGAGACGGGCGATATGCCGACTCTTCCGGGTAATGCTCTGTTCGGATAACAGGATATCTGTCAGCACCACATCGCCGAACTGGCCTTCGCGAATGAAGCCGCGGTATTCCTCCGGCCGTGTTGCCTTTACGTCTACGTGTACATATGAGTCGCAAATAGCATCGCGCCACGCATCATAGCGCTTCGCCTGTACGAGCTCCTCTGTCGAAAAAACGACATTCATGGACCCCTCCCTTACCAGCTGTTTCGATCTTTTTTGTTGGCTTGATGCCGGATCATTTATCACTGGTTTTTCAAATATACCCCAATCCACAACTTTATGGCAAGAAACGCTTCCATTGCACTCTCAAGCAAACGGGCTGCATTCTCAGGCAAGAATAAGCCATTCTCCTGGCGTAGCTTTCAATGACCGGCCTTGTAAGAGCGGGCGTATAAGAATTTGCTGCGGGAGGGAAACGGC
>SBHH01000088.1 GCA_006226265.1 Alphaproteobacteria bacterium
GCCTGCCCGCTTGGCGAAAAGATGCTGGGCCGGATCGGCCGTCTTCTGAAAGAGCAGAAAGGCGCGGCGCTTCTAATCGACTATGGCCCGTCGGAAAACGAGATCGGCGACAGTTTTCAGGCCCTTCGCGCCCATGAATTCACCGATCCCCTCGCCAACCCGGGGGAGGCCGACTTGACCGCCCATGTCAAATTCCCCGCGCTGGTCCGGCAGGTAACCGCGATGGGGCTTTCCTGCCATGGGCCGACGCCGCAAGGACGGTTCCTTGAACGGCTCGGGATTGAGGCACGGGCGATGCTTTTGTCAAAAAACGCGACGGAGGCCCAGAAGAAAAAGCTGCGGGGCGAGCTTCTTCGCCTGACAAGCGCTGAGGAAATGGGCACTCTTTTCAAGGCGCTCGCCCTCACCCACGGGCTCACCGCCGCCCCGGAAGGATTTGGAGGCTGACATGCTGCAAAGTGACTTTCTGATATCCAACGGCATTTCCCACGGCTTTTTCACACGAAAGGGCGGGGTTTCGAAAGGCCTCTACAGTTCGCTCAACTGCGGTCCCGGCTCCGGCGATGTGGCCGAAGATGTTGCCGAAAACCGGCGGATTGCCATGGCCGCCCTTGGCCGCGAAGCCGACGATCTTCGCACGCTTTATCAGGTCCATAGCGCCGATGTGATTGTTCTCAAAACCCGCGACCAGATCACACCGAAACCGAAGGCCGATGCGATGGTGACGAATGTTCTGGGTCTTGCGCTCGGTATCCTGACGGCGGATTGCGTGCCGATCCTGTTTGCGGATGCGGGCAACCGGGTCATTGGCGCCGCGCATTCCGGCTGGAAAGGCGCGGTCGGCGATATTGGTCAGCGAGTGGTGGAGGCCATGATCGCACAAGGGGCCAATCGCGGCAGCATTGTCGCCGCCATTGGTCCGGCCATCGCGCAGAAATCCTATGAGGTCGGACCGGAATTCCCGGCGCCCTTTCTCGCCCTCGATCCGGAAGCGGAGAAATTCTTCATCCCCTCGGTCCGCGAAGGTCATTACATGTTCGATCTGACCGGCTTCGTGAAATCCCGGCTCTCGACGCTTGGAATTCGTGCCATCGACCTCCTGCCCCATGACACCTGCGCCGAGGAAGAGATGTTCTTCAGCTACCGACGGATGACGAAACGGGGCGAAAAAGATTACGGGCGGCAACTCTCCGCCATCGCAATTGACACCTAACAAAAGCCCGTACCGGGACCGCTTGAATTCGGGGCCAAAAATGCCGTATATGGTTATCTTCATCATCATTTGCCTGCTGGGGTTACTTGCGACCTGTGCCATGTAAAATCCGCATATTCCTAATGATGCTTTCAGCGTTTTTCCTGCTGACCGCCTGTCAGCCGCTGGAGCGCCCGTTTCAGCCGGAACATAAAACCTCCTGGAGCGCGGCACCGGGTCCGCGCGTCGCGCTCTATGTGGAGACGGAGGACGGACTTCCTGACAATCTCGACAATGCCGTTGCGGCCAAGCTGCAGGAACTCGGCATTGCCGCCTTCGCCGGAAAGGCCATCCCAAACCGCTATTATGTAAAAGGCAAACTGATCGAGGAGCCGAACCTCCGCTATATCAACTGGCGGGTTTATGATCCTCAAAATCGCGACACCGGCCTCGCCGCGAATGAGAAACTGCCCGCCCCCGTCGATCCGGCGAAACTCCTGCCAGAGGAGCTTGAAAAAGTCGTCAGCAATTCGGCGAGCCATATCGACCAGCTCCTCGGCGGTGACGGCATTAATTCGGAAGAACTTGAAAAGCCGATCCTGTTCGTACCCATCGTGAAAGGTGCGCCGGGGGACGGATCAGAAAGCCTCGCCTACGCCATTCAGGAGGAACTCGCAAACCTCGGCCTAAAAGTCGTGCCGGGTGCCGAAGGCGCCAATTTTATTGTCCGGGGCAGCGCAGAGCTTTCGCCCGTCCGTGCCGGAACACAGGTCATCCAGCTCACATGGACCTTGGAACGCAGCAATGGCGAGCAGGTTGGTGTTATCCGCCAGCGCAACAGAATCACCGCCGGATCGTTGAATGGCGCATGGGGGCAAACTGCCTTTCTCGCGGCAAAAGGCGGAGCCAATGGCGTCTATAACCTGCTTCGCAAAAGCGATCCCAAATATTTTAAATCGAAATCATGACGAAATGGCGAAAAGCTGTAAAAAATGACGACTAAACCGTTTACAGCCCCGCCCCCCCTTGGTAAGTTCCGCGCGCTGTCGCCGATATGTCGTTCGCACAAGGGGCAGATTTTTTGTTTTACTGGACAGAGCCCTTTATCGGCTAGAGGACCGTTCCTATGAAATTGCTTGCAGGAAATGGCAACCGGCCATTGGCGGAAGCCGTTGCTGGCTATCTTAAACTCCCCCTCACAGACGCAGACGTCCGGCGCTTCTCCGACATGGAGGTTTTCGTCGAAATTCACGAAAATGTGCGGGGCGAAGACCTTTTCGTCATCCAGCCCACCTCCTTTCCGGCAAATGACCATCTGATGGAACTGCTGGTCTGCATTGACGCACTGAAGCGAGCCTCGGCCAGCCGAATCACTGCAGTTCTCCCCTATTTTGGCTATGCCCGACAGGACCGCAAGCCCGGCCCCCGAACCCCGATCTCGGCCAAACTGGTTGCCAACCTGATCACCACAGCCGGTGCCGACCGCGTCCTAACCATGGATTTGCATGCCGGACAGATCCAGGGTTTCTTCGATATTCCGACCGACAATCTCTTCTCCGCCCCGATTATCTGCCCTGACATTGAAAAGCATTATGGCCGCAGCGGCGATGTAACCATCGTTTCTCCGGACGTCGGCGGCGTTGTCCGCGCCCGTGCCTATGCCAAAAGGCTTGACGCCAACCTCGCAATCGTGGATAAGCGCCGTGAAAAAGCCGGTGTGTCGGAAGTAATGAACATCATCGGCGATGTCTCGGGCCAGCGCTGCATCCTGGTCGACGATATTGTCGATAGCGCGGGCACGCTTTGCAATGCGGCTGCGGCACTGATGGAAAAAGGTGCGAAAAGCGTTTCGGGATATGTGACGCATGGCGTTCTCTCCGGCGGTGCAATTGCTAGGATCAATTCCTCCGCGCTCGACGAGATGGTGACGACCGACAGCATCATGGCAACGGAGGCCTTCAAGGTCTCCAAGAAGATGCGGCAGATTTCCGTCGCTCCGCTGATTGGCGAGGCGATGTACCGGATTTCCAAGGAGACCTCGGTCTCCAGCCTGTTTGACTGATCGGACAGGCAATTCACGGCGCGGGCACCCCTGGAGGCACGCGTCTTTTCTGGCACCGGGTTCGCCCGGTGTTGCTCGTTAGTCAGGAGATATACAATGAGCAAGAACGAAGTCTTAACTGCGGAAACGCGAGACCGGGTAGGAAAGGGGACCTCCCGTGCATTGCGTCGTGCCGGCCGAACCCCGGCAGTTATTTATGGGGACAAGAAAGAACCTGTCTCCATTTCCCTTGAAACCAAGGAACTGGTGAAAGTCATCAACCACGGCCATTTCCTTTCGACTGTCTATACCGTTCAGGTCGGATCGACCAAGCATAATGTCCTTCCCCGCGACATGCAGCTTCATCCGATCAATGACACGCCGGTTCACGTCGACTTCCTGCGGGTTTCCGCAAAATCGCAGATCGCGGTTATGGTACCGGTTCAGTTCCTCAATGAAGAGGATTGTCCGGGCCTGAAGCGCGGCGGTGTTCTCAACATCGTTCGCCATGAAATCGAAATGATGGTACCGGCCGGCAACATCCCGGAATATATCGACATCGACCTTCTAAAATATGAAATCGGTGACAGCGTGCATATTTCCGAGGTAACGCTGCCGGAAGGCACCGAACCAACGATCACCGACCGTGACTTCACGATCGCGACCATCGCGGCCCCGACCGTTGAGCCGGAAACGGACGAGGACGAAGCTGCCGAGGCGGATGAAGCGGAAGCTCCGGAAGCTGATGAGGCTGACGACGCAGCCGAAGACGAAGAATAATCGGTTAAACGATGATTTTGCTGGTCGGCCTTGGTAATCCGGGTAAGGGATATGCAGGCAACCGGCATAATTTCGGATTTATGGCGGTGGATGAGGTCATCCGCCGCCATTCCTTTTCCCCCGAACGCATCCGCTTTCAGGGACTGACCGCCGAGGGCAATATTGGCGGTGAAAAAGTTCTCGCCCTCAAACCCACGACATATATGAACGAATCCGGCCGCGCGGTGAACGAGGCCATGCGCTTTTACAAGCTGACGCCTGAAGATATCATCGTCCTCCATGACGAGTTGGACCTGCCCCTTGGCAAGCTTCGCGTGAAGGACGGCGGCGGCCATGGCGGCAACAATGGCCTGCGTTCCATCATCGCGCATATCGGCGACAAGTTCCGCCGCGTCCGGCTGGGAGTTGGCCATCCGGGCGAAAAGCATCTCGTGACCGGTCATGTGCTGAAGGATTTCTCGAAAGAGGAAAAAGACATCGTCGATAAAATGACGGAAAGCATCGCCCGCCATACCGATATCCTGATCAAGGGCGATGGCCCGGGATTTATGAACAAAATCGCGCTTGACCTCCCCTCACCCAACGGCGGCCGCGCAAAAGACAACAAAGGAACCTGACCATGGGGTTTAAATGCGGAATTGTCGGTCTGCCGAATGTCGGAAAATCGACCCTGTTCAATGCCCTGACCCAGACTGCACAGGCGGCGGCGGAAAACTATCCCTTCTGCACGATTGAGCCGAACCTTGGACAGGTTCCCGTGCCGGATGAACGGATGGAGAAACTGGCGTCCCTCGCCGCCTCCAAGGAAATCATTCCAACGCAGCTTACCTTCGTCGATATCGCAGGGCTTGTCCGGGGCGCGGCAAGCGGTGAAGGCCTTGGCAACAAGTTCCTCGCCCATATCCGCGAGGTGGACGCGATCATTCAGGTGATCCGCTGTTTCGAAGATGACGATATCACCCATGTCGATGGCAGGATTGATCCCCTGTCGGATGCCGAGACCATCGAAACCGAGCTGATGCTGGCCGACCTTGAAAGCCTGGAGCGGCGCGCCGAAGGCCTGATCAAGAAGATCCGGGGCGGTGACAAGGAAGCCATCAAGCAGTCAAGCCTGATCGACCGCGCGCTCGCCGTCCTGCGCGATGGCAAGCCCGCCCGCGTCATCGATCTTGCCGATGATGAAGTGAAGGCGTTCCGGAACCTGCAGCTTTTAACTGGCAAGCCGGTTCTCTACGTCTGCAATGTCGATGAGGGAAGCGCCGCAACCGGCAATGCTTTCTCGGAAAAAATCGCGGCCAAGGCAGCAGTGGAGAATGCCGGGACGGTCGTCATTTCCGCAGCGATCGAGGCCGAAGTGGCGCAGCTTGATGCGGAGGAACGATCCGAATTCCTTGCCGATCTCGGCCTCACCGAAACCGGGCTTGGCCGGATCATCCGCGCGGGTTACGATCTTCTTGACCTCATCACCTATTTCACCGTCGGCCCCAAGGAATGCCGCGCCTGGACCATCACACGCGGCACCAAGGCGCCGCAGGCGGCGGGCGTCATCCATACCGATTTCGAAAAGGGCTTCATCCGCGCGGAAACCATTGCCTATGGCGCCTATGTCGATAATGGCGGCGAACAGGGGGCGAAGGAAGCAGGCCTTATGCGGCTTGAAGGAAAGGAATATATCGTGCAGGATGGCGACGTCCTGCATTTCCGGTTCGCCAACTGACCTGTCCGGCGCAAGACCTTTAAAAGAAGCAAAAACACGATCAACAAGATCAGAAGGTAGCATTGCCCATGTTGTACTGGGAAGATTTCACTATCGGCCGGACGCTGGAGTTCGGCGGCTATGAGGTAACCGAAGAGGAAGTGATCGAGTTCGCGACCGCTTTTGATCCGCAGTCCTTCCATATCGACAAGGAAGCGGCGAAAGACCATTACTTCGGCGGTATTATCGCGAGCGGCTGGCACACCGGCGCGATGTGCATGCGCATGATGGTGGACGGATATCTTCATGACGCCGCCTCCATGGGGTCGCCCGGCATTGACGAACTCCGCTGGAAGAAGCCCGTCCGCCCCGGCGAAACGCTGCATGTGAAAGCGGAAGTGCTGGATCGCAGTCTGCCGAAAAGCCGCCCCGAGCTTGGCTTTGTCAAATTCAGTCATACCGTCATGAACCAGAATGACGAAGTCAAGCTGACCATGGTCTCAAGCGGCATGTTCCTTCGCACGCCGGAGGAGAAATAAGATGGACAAGGTTTATTTCGAAGATGTCAGCATTGGCGACAAAACAAGCTATGGCAGCAAGAAAGTCACGCGCGAGGAGATTCTCGACTTCGCCCGGAAATATGATCCGCAACCCTTCCACATCGACGAGGAAGCGGCAAGGAAAAGCATCTATGGCGGGCTGATTGCATCGGGCTGGCATACGGCGGCGATGCTGATGCGGATGATGGTCGATTGTATGGTGAACAAGCGGGCGGGCCTCGGCTCTCCCGGCTTCGACAACCTTCGCTGGATCCATCCGGTCCGGCCGGGGGATGAACTCCGGTTCGAATCCGTTGTGATCGAGACGCGGAAATCCACCTCCCGCCCTGACATGGGAATTATCCGTGCCGATGTCAGGCTGTTCAACCAAAAGGATGAACTGGTCCTGACGATGAAATCCACCGGAATGATGCAGGCGCGGCCGGAGTAATCACGCCCGCCGCATAAGAATTCCGGATGCCCTTCTTTTTATGTTAGTGCAAGCGCAATTACATTATATAGTAGTTGCGCTTTGCTGCCATTCAATAACTTGAGGGTATGAAGATGGATATGGTTCTTTCCGGTTTTGCGATTTTTGTCATTGTTCTTGTTCTTCTGGCGATCACTATTGTCTTCATGGGCGTCACGATCGTCCCGCAAGGATATCAATATACGGTCGAGCGGTTTGGCCGCTACACCCGCAGCCTGCAGCCGGGGCTTGGCCTGATCCTCCCCTTCATTGACCGCATCGGCGACAAGATCAACATGATGGAGCAGGTACTGGATATCCCGACGCAGGAAGTGATCTCCCGTGACAATGCCATGGTTCAGGTTGACGGCGTCCTCTTCTTTCAGGTGCTGGATGCCGCCAAGTCGGCCTATGAAGTGCGCGATCTGGAGCGGGCGATCCAGAATCTTGCCCAGACCAATCTTCGTACCGTACTCGGCGCCATGGATCTCGATGAAGCCCTGAGCCAGCGCGACGGCATCAATGTTCGCCTTCTCAATGTCATCGACCAGGCAACAACCCCCTGGGGTATCAAGGTCACCCGTGTCGAGATCAAGGATATCACGCCGCCGATCGATCTGGTCGAGGCGATGGGACAGCAGATGAAGGCGGAGCGACTGAAGCGCGCTGTCATTCTGGAAGCGGAAGGCGTGCGGCAATCGGAAATCCTGAAAGCGGAAGGCGAGAAAAAATCCGCTATTCTGGAGGCCGAGGGCCGCCGCGAGGCCGCTTTTCGCGATGCCGAAGCGCGGGAGCGTCTCGCCGAAGCAGAAGCCAAGGCAACCCATGACGTATCTGAGGCCATTGCCGCCGGGGATATCCAGTCCATCAACTACTTCATCGCCCAGAAATATACCGAGGCCATGAAGGAAATCGGCATGGCCCGGAATTCAAAGGTTGTCCTGATGCCGATGGAGGCAAGCGCCCTTATCGGCACGCTGGGCGGCATTGGCGAGATTGCCCGCGAAGTCTTCGGCAAAGACGGCGATGGGCGTCCCGTCCGCACCTCCGTGCCACGTAGCGGCGAGTGAGGCCACCATGGATGCAATCATCGCCTGGCTCGCGGATTTAAGCTTCTGGTCCTGGTGGATCCTTGGCGTCGTTCTCGTCATTATCGAGATTTTTGCCCCCAGCACCTTCTTTCTCTGGATGGGAATCTCCTCCGGGATTGTCGGCTTTATCGCCCTCATCTTTCCGAAGATGCGCTGGGAATATGAATGGCTCGTCTTCGCGGTGCTCTCGATCATCAGTATCATCGTCTCCCGGCGATTTCTTGTTAAAAATCCGGGGCTTGAGGATAATCCGGCTTTAAATCGGCGCGGCGCGCAATATATTGGACGCAGGTTCACTTTAAGCGAAGCTATTGAGAACGGCCGCGGAAAAATCCATGTCGACGATACGCAATGGACAGTTGAAGGCCCTGAACTTGAGGCCGGAAGCCGGGTGATCGTGACCAGTGTTGACGGAACGCTCCTGATCGTGGAACCTGTCGAACAGAAACCGGAATAAAGGAGAAGAATAATGGGTGAGACAATCGAGCTCGAAGCCGCCGACGGTCACAAGTTTTCAGCCTATAAAGCCGCCCCGGCGGGAACGCCCAAAGGTGCGGTCGTGATCGTTCAGGAAATCTTCGGGGTGAACGAGCATATTCAGAGTGTTTGCGATGGATATGCGCGGGAAGGCTTTCTCGCCATCGCCCCTGCCCTGTTCGACCGCGTCGCTCCTGATATCACCCTCGGCTACGAGGCAGAGGATATTCAGAAGGGTCGCGAACTCATGATGCAGGTCGACGAGAAGAACGCCCTTGCCGATATCGACGCAGCCGCCGAAGCGGTTGTCGGAAACGGCGACATCACCGTCATCGGCTATTGCTGGGGCGGCAGCCTCGCCTATCTTGCCGCCTGTCGCCTCTCCTCCGTTGACAAGGCAGTCGGCTATTATGGGGGCAAGATCGCGAAGGATATCGGCGAAGAGCCGAAGGTGCCGATTATCCTTCATTTTGGCGATAGCGACGGCTCCATCCCGATGGAGGATGTCGAAAAGGTTAAGGCCGCCCGTCCCGATATTCCGGTTTATGTCTATCACGCCGGGCACGGGTTCAACTGTGATCTTCGCGGCAGCTATGATGCGGCCTCGTCCAAACTTGCGCTTGAAAGAACCCTCGAATTTATCAGCTAGCCGCCCGGTCCGAGAATTCCAGAAGTACGCCGCAGGCCTCAGACGGGTCGAGCCTGATGGATCCGTTTGAAATACGCAGGGTCTTGTAGCCAGCCCTTTCCAGATACCGCCCGGTTTCCACCAGATTACGAACCCCGATCGTCATGGCGAAAAGATGCGGGAAACCCTCGCCCGTATCGACGGTAAGCCCCGGGTAAAGCAGGTCGATATCCCGGTCATTGACGAAGATGAGATTGCCACCGCCGAGATTGACGGTGAGCGTGTTGTCGGTCAGCGTCACATTAATGAAACCGCAAAGTTGACGGTAGTAATCCAGAAGAGCGCCGGGATCCTCCACGATCACGACGAAGGAAGCAATGCGCTCCGCCCCGTTGTCATGGACCTCCCATGCAGGCTCCCCCCGCACCAGTTCGGGCGTCAGATGGTGGCAGATGAAAAGATGCTTCTCCTGCAGCCCGGCGGAAGCGTTAAGCCTGATCAGCTTGAATTCGGGCAAGACATCGCCCTCAGGCAGTTCAAGTTTCCTTTTGAGTTCCAGAAGCCCGGATGGGGAAAGGCCCGCCACCTCAAGCGATTTATGGGTTACTTCCGGATTATCGCTCCCAAGCGCAAGGCCGAGCAACCCCTCCCCTCGCGTCTCCAGCGTCCTGTCGAGACCATTGGTCTCCTTCGCGGGATCGACGATGCCCAGAAGCTCGATATAGTCATTGCCGAACATGATACAGTAATTGGCGGTGCCCCAGCCGATGTGGGACCCGCGCGGCGTCAGCGTGAAGCCGAGTTTCTGGAAAGTCTCCTTCGCGCCTTCCAGATTTTCAACGCCGATCAGCGCATGATCAATGCCCGTGATGTTATGCAGCATACCGGCCTCCTTGCTGGTGTTTTCTTCTCATTAATTCCCGTCTCAGGCGGCCCGGCGGACCGCTGCGGTGAGCAACCCTGCCCCGATCAGGAACCCGGCCCCGACGCGGTTCAGCGCCTTTAAAAGACGCGGATTGCTGAACTTCGCCCGCATCTGGCCGACCGCCATTGCCCAAAGCGCCACATTGATCGCCGCGAGGGTGAGGAACGTCGCCTCCAATATCGCAAACTGCGGCAACAGCGGACTTTGTACATTAACAAATTGCGGTACAAAAGCGACAAAGAAAACAATGCTTTTCGGATTAAGGGCCGTCACCATGTAGGATGTGCGGAACATGGACCAGCCGCTCTGCTTATCCGAAATCTGCAGCGTGTCGAACTCCGCATCCGCGCGCCAGAGCTTGATCCCGAGCCAGACGAGGTAAAGCGCGCCCGCGATTTTAAGCGCCGTAAAAAGGGTGGCGGAAGCCGCAAGCACGGCGCCCGCCCCAAGGAGGGAGGCCGTCATTGCCGTAAAATCGCCAAGCGTCACGCCCGGCACGGTCGCAAGGCCCGATTTCCGGCCCTGACGCAGCGCGCAGGAGATCACGATCATAACGGTCGGTCCCGGAATGGCGAGCAGCGCCACGGTTGCCAAAAAAAATGATATCCAAAGTTCGAGAGACATTTACCGGCTCCTTCTATCCTTGCCCTGTCGATCACAAAGCAAAGACATAGGGTCCGGTAAATAACAAGCCTCTTTTAAAACTTTATGGCAGAGTTCTCAGTCGCCTTCAAATTCGCAAAGGGTGCGGACATTGACGCCCATCTCCGTGATGCGTGCCGCGCCGCCAAGATCGGGCAGATCGATCACAAAGGCCGCCCCGATGACCGTGCCCCCTGCCCGGCGAAGCAGGCTGATGGCCGCTGCCGCTGTGCCACCCGTCGCAATCAGGTCATCCACCAAAAGGACGTTATCTCCTTCCGCAATCGCGTCGGTATGAATTTCCACCCGGTCGGTGCCATATTCAAGATCGTAATCCTCTCCGATCACGGCGCCGGGCAGTTTGCCTTTTTTCCGGACCGGGACGAAGCCGACGCTCAATTGATGGGCGATGGCGCCGCCAAGGACGAAGCCCCGCGCCTCAATGCCTGCGACCTTGTCGATCCGCACCCCGGCGTAAGGCCAGACAAGCTGATCCACCACATGACGGAAGCCGCCCGCGTCCTGCCAGAGCGTCGTGATATCGCGAAACATCACGCCCTTTTTAGGATAATCCGGAATGGTTCTGATAACTGATTTGATATCCACAATATGTTCCCGCTTAAAGAAGTCGGCCCGCGACCGCATCGAGTTTTTTCAAAAGCGCCGGATCGCGTGCCTCAGGCGCTGTGATCAGGGCATTTTCAAGGGCGTGATGGCAGCCTTCACTGCAGGCCCCTTCCCGGCCAGCCAGTACCGGTACGACAGATTTTACGAGGCCTCTTGCATGATCGGCATTTTTCAGAAGCACCGAAATGATCGTCGAAACCTCCACCGCGTCATGGCCGGGATGCCAGCAGTCATAATCCGTCACCATGGCCACCGTCGCGTAGCACATCTCGGCTTCGCGCGCGAGTTTGGCTTCGGGCATATTCGTCATGCCGATCACCTGACAGTTCCAACTCCTGTAAAGCTCCGATTCCGCCCTGGAGGAGAATTGCGGCCCCTCCATCGCAAGATAGGTGCCGCCCCGGTGGACCGGAATATTCTCGGCCCGCGCCGCTGCCTCCAGCGCATCGCCAAGACGGGCGCAGACCGGATGCGCCATACTGACATGGGCGACGAGGCCGGTTTCAAAAAAACTTTTCTTGCGCGCAAAAGTCCGGTCAATGAACTGATCGACAATCACGAAGGTGCCGGGCGCAAGCGCCTCCTCAAACGAGCCGCAGGCGCTGACCGAGATAATCTCCGTCACCCCGGCGCGTTTCATCGCATCGATATTGGCGCGGTAATTGATTTCAGAGGGCGGAATGCGATGTCCTCGCCCGTGGCGCGGCAGGAAGACCATTTCCGTCCCCCCCAAGCGGCCGAAGAGGAACTCATCCGATGTCTCACCAAACGGGCTTTCCACCCGTTCCCAGCGCGTGTCGGTAAGGCCTTCCAGCTCATACACGCCGCTGCCGCCAATCACGCCGATCACAGCTTTTGTCATATTCCCAATGCCTCGATGATCAATGCAGACAAACTCTAGCGGTTTCGCGCGCCCCGGTCAGCAGCTTTCCCGCCTTCTGGCCATAAAAAAGGGCGCAACGAATGCGCCCTTTTTTAATCTCTATGAGGTCAGGCTCAGTGAATGTCCGACCAGACTTTCCGTTTCACGGCGTAGAAGATACCTGCGAGAACCAACAGGAACAGGATCACTTTCAGACCCGTCTGCTTGCGCTGTTCCATCTTCGGTTCGGCGGCCCAAGTCAGGAAGACGGACACGTCATGTGCCTCCTGATCGAGGGTGGCTTTCGTACCGTCGGAATATTCGACCGAGTCGTCGGAAAGCGGCGGCGGCATGGCGATATTGTGACCCGGGAAGTAAGCATTGTAATGCTTGCCTTCCGGAACCTCGAAGCCAGCCGGGGCATCTTCAAAGCCGGTCAGAACGGAGTAGATGTAATCATCCCCGTCATGACGCGCTTTGGCGATCAGCGACAGATCCGGCGGCAAGGCGCCGCCGTTGGAGGCGCGGGCCGCATTCTCATTCGCGAACGGAGACGGGAACTTGTCGAACGGCTTACCCGGTCGCTGGAACATCTCTCCGTCCTTGTCCGGACCGTCTGTGAATTCATAGCTGGCAGCAATCGCCTTCACTTCGTCTTCACTGAAACCGAGGTCCATCAGGGTCCGGAATGCAACACGCTTCAGGCCGTGGCAACCGGCGCAGACTTCGCGGTAAACCTGAAGGCCCCGCTGGGCGGCGGCCCGGTCATAGGTGCCAAACAGGCCGCCATGCTTGAAGTTGCCGGATTTCAGCTCAATCGCTCCCTCCGACGCCTGGGCGGAACCCAGAACGGTCAGCGAAACCAGAGCCGCAATGCTGAGAGAGGTAATTAACTTAAGCATTGCCAGCCTCCTGTGCTACCGGCTTTTTGGACAGCACATCTTCCGAAATACTTGCGGGAAGCGGTTTTGGCGTTTCCAGCAGCCCGACAAGGGGCAGTAAGATCAGCATGTGAATGAAATAATACGCGGTGGCAATCCGGCCGTAGTAGATATACATGCCTTCCGGCGGCTTCGAACCGAGATAGGTCAGGGCGACACAATCCAGCACGAAGATCCAGAAGATCATCTTGTAGACCGGGCGGAACCGGGCAGACCGGATCCGGCTCTTGTCCAGCCAGGGCAGTGCGAACAGCACGGCAATGGCACCGAACATCAGCGTCACACCGCCGAGCTTGTCAGGCACCGCACGCAGGATCGCATAGAACGGCAGAAAATACCATTCGGGCACGATATGCGCCGGGGTGACCAGCGGATTGGCCGGGGTGTAGTTGTCCGGATGGCCGAGATAGTTCGGCGCATAGAACAGGAAGACCGAGAAGAAGATCAGGAAGATCGCCAGACCGAACAGATCTTTCACCGTGTAGTACGGATGGAACGGAATGGTGTCCTGCTTGTCCTTGACGTCGAGCCCTGTCGGATTGTTGGAGCCGTTGGTATGGAGCGACCAGATATGCAGGATCACGACGCCGGCAATGATGAAGGGCAGCAGATAATGCAGGCTGAAGAACCGGTTCAGGGTCGGGTTACCAACCGAGAAACCACCCCAGAGCCAAGTCACGATATGCTCGCCGACGACCGGGATCGCGCTGAACAGGTTGGTGATAACCGTGGCCCCCCAGAAGCTCATCTGGCCCCAGGGAAGAACGTAGCCCATGAAGGCCGTTGCCATCATGAGAAGGAAGATCACCAGACCGAGCCACCAGAGCAACTCGCGCGGGGCTTTGTAGGAGCCGTAATAAAGCCCGCGGAAAATATGCAGGTAAACGACAATGAAGAACATCGACGCACCATTTGCATGCATATACCTGAGCAGCCAGCCATAATTCACGTCGCGCATGATATGTTCGACACTGTCGAAAGCCATACTTACATGCGGTGTGTAATGCATGGCGAGAACAACACCGGTGACAATCTGAACGACCAGCATGACGCCGGCAAGCGATCCGAAGGTCCACCAGTAGCTGAGGTTTTTAGGTGTGGGGTATTCATAAAGGGCGTGATGCAGCATGCCGATGATCGGCAACCGATGCTCCACCCACTTTACAGCGGAATTCTTAGGTTCAAAAGACATCTGCTCCCCCTACCCGATCTTGATCGTCGTATCGCTAAGGAATTCATACGGCGGAATGGCCATGTTCTTCGGTGCCGGCCCGAAGATGATACGTCCGGACGTA
>SBHH01000133.1 GCA_006226265.1 Alphaproteobacteria bacterium
CATGGTTACGAGCAGACAGGCGAAGGAGGGGCTCTGGAAGGATCTGGAAGGCTGGGTCCGGTCCATTTGATGCTTGGCGGTCGTAAATGCAAAAAAACAGTTGCGATTGCCGCGTACTAACGTTATTTCGTATTGAGGGCTTATGGAGATTTATAATTTCTCATACGAAGTAGTTTTTGAACAATAATTACTTAATCGAGAATAGGAGAATTGATCCATGGATATCGTAATTACCAGTGCCGTGCGGACGCCTGTGGGCTCCTTTAACGGCGGATTATCCTCGCTGGCTGCCCATCAGCTGGGAGAAGTGGTGATCAAGGAAGCGCTGAAGCGCGCCCAGACCGGGGCAGAGGAAGTCTCGGAAGTCATTCTCGGCCAGGTGCTGAACGCGGGCGAGGGGCAGAACCCGGCGCGTCAGGCCTCGATCAAGGCGGGCATCCCGGTGGAAGTCCCGGCCTGGGGCGTCAACCAGCTTTGCGGCTCCGGCCTTCGTGCGGTTGCGCTCGGTTATCAAGCGATCCTCAACGGGGATTCGGAGATTGTCGTCGCGGGCGGTCAGGAAAGCATGAGCCAGGCGCCGCATTGCGCGCATCTGCGGAATGGTCAGAAAATGGGCGCGCTGGAATTTACCGACACCATGCTGAAAGACGGTCTCATCGACGCCTTTCATGGCTATCACATGGGCAATACGGCGGAGAATGTCGCCGCCAAATGGCAGATCACGCGCGATGCGCAGGATGCCTTCGCCGCCGCGTCGCAGCAAAAGGCGGAAGCCGCCCAGAAATCCGGCCGTTTCAAGGACGAGATCACGCCGGTGACCATCTCGACCCGCAAGGGCGATGTGGTTGTTGAAAATGATGAATATATCCGCGCCGGAACGACGGCGGAGAAACTCGCAGGCCTTCGTGCCGCCTTCCAGAAGGACGGCACGGTCACGGCAGGCAATGCCTCCGGTATCAATGACGGTGCCGCCGCCGTTGTCCTGATGACGGCCGATGCGGCCAAGGCGAAGGGACTCAAGCCGCTTGCAAGGATCGTTTCCTGGGCCCAGAGCGGTGTCGATCCCGCGATCATGGGTACGGGTCCGATCCCGGCAAGCCGCGCCGCGCTTAAAAAAGCAGGCTGGACGACGGACGATCTCGATCTGGTCGAGGCGAACGAGGCTTTCGCCGCTCAGGCCTGCGCAGTCAACAAGGATCTCGGCTGGGATACCGACAAGGTCAATGTCAATGGCGGTGCCATTGCCATCGGCCATCCGATCGGCGCGTCCGGCGCGCGGGTTCTCGTGACCCTGCTGCATGAAATGCAGAAGCGCGATGCGAAGAAGGGACTTGCCACGCTCTGCATCGGTGGCGGCATGGGCATCGCCATGTGCGTCGAACGCTAAGACAGTAATCGTATCATTGTGTGTAGATGGAAAACTGAACTGAGGAACAAAGGGGACGAAGAATGTCGAGAGTAGCAATCGTAACGGGCGGTACGCGGGGAATTGGCGCAGCAATTTCCGAAATGCTACAGGAAAAGGGATACAAGGTGGCGGCCAACTACGGCGGCAACGATCAGCGGGCGAAGGAATTTGCGGATCGCACCGGGATTGCCGTTTATAAATGGGACGTCTCCGATTTTGAAGCCTGCCGCGATGGCGTTGCGAAAGTGAAGGCCGATCTTGGCCCGGTTGAGGTGGTGGTCAATAATGCGGGCATCACCCGCGACGGCACCCTGCACCGGATGGATCAGAATTTCTGGCAACAGGTGATCGATACCAATCTCGGATCCTGCTTTAACATGTGCCGCGTGACGGTTGACGATATGCGTGCCGCCAAGTTCGGCCGGGTGATCAATATCGGCTCGATCAACGGGCAGGCCGGTCAGTATGGTCAGGTCAACTATGCCGCCGCCAAATCGGGTATTCATGGCTTTACCAAGGCGATGGCACAGGAAGGCGCGGCCCATGGTATCACGGTAAACGCGATTGCGCCGGGCTATATCGATACCGATATGGTTGCCGCCGTACCGGAAAATGTTCTTGCCAAGATCGTTGCGGGTATCCCGGTCGGCCGTCTTGGTCAGGCGTCGGAAATCGCGCGCGGCGTCTGCTTCCTTGCCGCCGATGACGCCGGTTTCATCACCGGATCGACCCTTTCGATCAACGGCGGTCAGCATATGTATTGATCAGGGCCCTGCGGGCGGCGGGGCTGAGCCTGCCGCTTGACGAAATTCAAAGAATTTGGGCATGATGCCTGTCCTTCAGGTACATGCCCTTTTTCTTGGATGAAAGGCTCCCCTTACATGGCAATTCAGGCGGCAACACGGCGCGTGGCGACCTTTTCGGGGCTCGGCGCGATTTTGCTCTGGGCAGTGCTGGCGCTTTTTACCGCCGGGACGGGTGCCATTCCGCCTTTCCAGCTGACCGCGATGACCTTCTGCATCGCCTTTCTTGCCGCCTTGCTCAAATGGATCATGACGGGCACGGATTTGCGAAGGTTACTGAAACTGCCGCGCGCCGTCTGGCTGCTCGGGGTGGGCGGGCTGTTCGGCTATCACTTTTTCTATTTCCTCGCCCTTAAAAATGCCCCGCCCGCGGAGGCGAGCCTCATCGCCTATCTCTGGCCGCTTCTCATCATCCTCTTTTCCGCCCTTTTACCGGGGGAGCGGTTTCACTGGTTCCATATCGCGGGCGGGGGATTGAGCCTTCTGGGTGCCGGTCTGCTCATTTCAAAGGGCGAAGGGTTCAATTTCGCCGCTGAAAATCTGACCGGCTATGCGGCGGCCATCTGCTGCGCCTTTATCTGGTCTTCCTATTCCGTGCTGAGCCGAAGGTTCGCGAGTGTCTCCTCTGACGCCATCGGGCTTTTCTGCGGCGCGACGGCGCTCCTCGCGCTTTTCTGTCATCTCGCGTTTGAGGAAACAGTTCTGCCCGCCACGGTTTCCACCTGGGCATCCGTGCTGGCCTTGGGGTTTGGCCCGGTCGGGGTTGCCTTTTTCCTCTGGGATAAGGGGATGAAGCATGGCGATATCCAGCTTTTGGGCGTTCTCTCCTATCTCTCGCCGCTTCTCTCGACCCTCATATTGCTTAGCGTTGGCGTCGCGGTTTTCTCCTGGTCGCTTCTTGCGGGCTGCCTGCTGATCACGGGCGGGGCCGCCGTCGGCTCCTACCCCGTTTTCCGTGCTTTTTCGAAGGCCGGAAAAGCCTGATCAGGATGTCCCCGGCGCCCAGTCCGGCGGCGCCATTTCGAAACCGCTGAACTGAAATCCCGGTGCGACAGTGCATCCGACCAGGGTCCAGTCGCCGGTTGACCGGGCCGATTGCCAGTGACCCTTGGGCACGACGATTTGCGGGCGCTCCCCCTTTGCAAGGTTGGGCCCCAATAGATGATTTTCCGCGGTTTGCCCGTCTTCGGAAAGCGAGAGGGTGAGCGCCGCGCCCGCGTAAAAATGCCAGACTTCCGCCGCATCGACCCGGTGCCAGTGCGAATAATCGCCTTTTTCAAGGAGGTAATAAATCGCGGTCGACGCCTCTCGCGCGTCCTTATCGCCGCTGTCATCGCGGAAGGTTTCGACGAAATAACCCCCTTCCGGATGGGGCTGCATCTTAAGGATTTCGATAATTCGGGCTGCGCTCATTCCGCTCATGATTGTCTCAATCCTGTATCAAAATTGTCCTATTCCTGTACCAATATTGTCCCTGTTTTTGCGGGAATTGTCACAGTTTTCAAAAGTTGTCCTTGCGGGACCGGATCTCGGCGAAGGCGGTGACGGGATCGCTGCCCGCGAGGCCGATTTCCGCCTGCACCGCCGGGTCATCCGCCCGGAGGAAGGGGTTCGTGCTTTTTTCAAGGCCGAGGGTCGAGGGTACGGTCGAGATATTCTCCGCCCGAAATTTTCGGATTTCCTGATAGCGATCCTGCAAGGCTTTGTTTTTGGGATCGACCGTCACGGCGAAGCGGGCATTGGCCTCGGTATATTCATGGGCGCAATAGACTTTGGTCTCGTCGGGCAGGTTCCGGAACTTGCCAAGGCTCGCCCACATCTGCGCCGGGGTGCCTTCAAACAGGCGACCGCAACCGAGTGCAAAAAGCGTATCGCCACAAAAAAGCGCATCGGAATTTTCAAACCAATAGGCGATATGGCCGCTGGTATGGCCGGGGACTTCGAAGACGCGCGCCTTTTCTGTGCCAAACTCGAAAATATCGCCTTCCTTCACCCGGATATCGATGCCGGGAATGCGCGCGGCGTCGATATCCGCACCGACGATGGTGCAGCCGGTCTTCTCTTTCAGCTCAAGGTTCGCGCCCGTATGATCGCCATGGTGATGGGTATTGATGATATGGGTGAGGGTCCAGCCGAGCTCCCTGCATTTATCGAGAACCGGCCCCGCCACCGCCGGATCGACGATGCCGACAAGGCCGCTTTCCGGCTCCTTGAACAGATAAAGATAATTGTCATTTAAAACAGGGATTTGATGGATTTCCAGTTTGCTCATACCATGTCCTTTTCAGGATTTTATTCTGTGCCGGATGCGCCTTTCTATGTCAGTATAACATCATGATCAGACCCGATGTCATCGATTTGCGGAATTTTTATCTGAGCCCCCTGGGACAAGTGGTGCGGCGCCTTGTCGGCCGGAAAATCCGCCAGCTCTGGCCGGAACTTAAAAACTTCCGCCTGCTGGGCCTTGGCTATGCGACGCCGTATCTCGGTCCCTTCCGGGCGGAGGCGGAGCGCGTCGTCTCCTTCATGCCGCTGCAGCAGGGCGTGATCCAGTGGCCGCGCGAAGGGCCGGGGCTGGTCGGTCTCGTCGATGAATATAGCCTGCCGCTCGCCGATGCCTCCATCGACCGGCTGATCTGGGTGCATGGCCTTGAAAACACGACCGACCTTGATAAAATCCTGCAGGAAATCTGGCGCGTCCTCACCTCGACCGGCAAGCTGATGGTGGTCGTCCCGAGCCGGAGCGGCCTCTGGGCGCGGACGGAAAATACCCCCTTCGGCTATGGCCATCCCTATAGCGACAAGCAGTTGAACCGGCTGTTCCGCGATAACGGCTTCACGCCTGGCGAACGCTTGGGCGCGCTTTACATGCCGCCCAGCAAATGGCGGCTTAACCTGAAGCTCGCCCGTGCGTTCGAGAATATGGGGGAGAAATGGTGGGGCCGCTTCTGCGGCGTCCGCCTGATGGAGGCGGAAAAGCAGGTCTTCGCCCTCAATGCGCCGAAGGAGCAGAAAGTGAAGCGCCGCCCCGTCATCCTGCCCGCCGCCCGCCCCGTCATCGCCGGGCGTCAGGCGCGCATCGAACCGGTCAGGCGCCCGCCTTCGAAAGCATGAAAATACAGTCCGATCCGAACAGGTTGGCATACATCCCGTAATCGGATCGCGTCATGATCTTGCCGGAGGCGGCGAGGATCACCGACTGCTCGATTTTTAGGCCCAGTTCATCGCAAAGCGCCGTGAAATCGCGGAGCGTGCAGAAATGGATATTCGGCGTCTCGTACCAGGGGAAGTCGAGCGAATTGGTCATCGGCATCCGCCCCCGGAAGGCCAGATAGCTCCGGCAGCGCCAATAGCCGAAATTCGGGAAGGAGACGATGGCCCGTTTGCCAATCCGCAAAAGCTGTTGCAGCACCACATGCGGCTGATGCGTCGCCTGCAGGGTCTTGCTTAAAATCGCATAGTCGAAACTGCCATCCGGATAATAGACAAGGTCCGTATCCGCATTGCCCTGGACGACCGACAGGCCGTTCGCGACGCAGATATTGACGCCCTGCTGGCTAAGCTCCAGCCCGCGCCCGTCAACGTTCTTGGCCTCTTTCAGATGGGCGAGCAACTGCCCGTCATCACAGCCGACATCGAGGACGCGGCTGCCGGGCTCAACCATATCGGCGATCAGTTGCCAGTCGACACGGATATCGCGGCGGCCCGTTGCATTTTCAATTCCGTTCATTCGCCGAGCCCCCGGCTTTTCGCACTCGATTGCAGGAAGCCCTGAATTGTTTTGAACATTTCCGGCGTTTCCAGAAGGAAGGCGTCATGGCCCTTGTCCGTCTCGACCTCGACGAAGCTGACATTCGCCGCGGCGGCGATGAGGGCATGGACGATTTTCCGGTTCTCCGACGTCGGGAACAGCCAGTCACTGGAAAAGGAGACCGAGCAGAAACGGGTGTTGGAGCCTTCGAAGGCCTTGGCGAGCGTGCCGCCATGATCCTCCACCAGATCGAAATAATCCATCGCCCGCGTGATATAGAGATAGGAGTTTGCATCGAACCGGTCGACGAAATTGATCCCCTGATAGCGAAGATAGCTTTCAACCTGGAAATCCGCATCGAAACCGTAAGTCAAATTCTCCCGGTCCTGCAGGTTGCGGCCGAATTTCCGGTGCAGCGCGGCTTCGGAGAGATAAGTGACATGGGCCGCCATGCGGGCAACGGCGAGACCTGCGCGTGGCTTCGCATCGCTCGCATAATAATCGCCGCCCTGCCAACTCGGATCGGCCATCACGGCCTGACGCCCAACCTCATGGAAGGCGATATTCTGGGCCGAATGGCGCGCGGCGCAGGCAATCGGGATCGCGCTGAACACCCGTTCAGGATAGGCGCTGGCCCATTGCAAAGTCTGCATCCCGCCCATGGAGCCGCCGATCACGCAGAACCAGCTTTCAATTTCAAGGTAATCCTGCAGAAGCGCTTGCGCCCGGACCATATCGCCGATGGTGATGATAGGGAAATTGAGGCCATAGGGCTTGCCTGTCGCGGGGTCGATATCGCGCGGGCCCGTCGTCCCCATGCAGCCGCCCAAGACATTGCTGCAGACAACGAAATATTTATCCGTATCCAGCACCTTGCCGGGGCCGATCATCATGTTCCACCAGCCATCCTTGCCCGTCACGGGCTGGCGGCTTGCGGCATATTGATCGCCGGTCAGGGCATGGCAGACCAGAATCGCATTGCTTTTCTCCGCGTTCAACTCGCCATAAGTGCAATAGGCCATATTGAAGGCGCCAATTGTCGTGCCGCAATCAAGCGGCATCGGCGTTTCTTTCGCCAGAATGACATTATGCGTATCATTATGTGGAGGGCTTATGGACACTTTCTGGCTTCTTTTCGTATAAATATCCGTCGCGGATTAGAAAAATCTTTGATTTGAATAGCTTTGCTGTTAGCTAGTGCCGTGCGGCAATGTCTGTCAATATATTCTTTGCCAAAACGCGGGCTTTATGCTCCAATTTTGCGAAGCGGGACTGTTCATTCAGGTAAGTATTGTGACAATAAATAATAGCAAACTTGATGCATTACGGGATGAAATCGACCGGCTCGACGCGGAGCTTCTGTCGGTACTGGAAAAGCGCATCTCCATCGTAAAGGATATCGCGGCGGCCAAGGCCGATGACGGCAAGGCGGTTGCCTTCCGGCCGGGACGCGAGGCGGCGGTTTTGCGCCGTATCCTGAAGCTGCATTCAAGCGATCTTTCCGACACGGTGGTGGCGGCAATCTGGCGGGAATTGATTTCAGCAGTGGGCTGGATGCAGCGGCCCTATACGGTTTCCATTACCGCGCCGGATAAATCAGTTGGATACTGGGATCTGGCGCGGTTTCATTTTGGCTCCGCCACACCGATGAAATTGCATCAGCTTCCCTCCGTCGTTTTACGGGAAGTCTCGGAAAATGCCTCCGTTCTCGGGGTGCTGCCCTGGTTCAGCCGGGAGCGCGACACCTGGTGGGAATATCTCGCGCAGGGCGGCGACAGCGCGCCGAAAATCCTGGCGGCGCTCCCGTTTCTCGACAAGCCCTCCGGCGAGTTCGAGGATCTCTCCTCCCTCGTGATCGGGCAGGCGGAACCCGAAGCCTCCGGCGACGATGTCACCCTGATCGTGCTGGTCACGCAAAGCGAATGGAGCCGGGCGCGGCTGAAAGAGCAGCTGGTGAAGGCGGACCTTCCGGGCTTCTGTTCGGATTCCCGTACGCCCGATGGGGCGGATGGCGATTGGCTCCATCTGATCGAGGTTCCTGAGTTTGTCGCCCGCGGAGATGACCGTCTGGCACGCCTTGCCGAGATCATGGGCAAGGATCATATCAAGACCGTTATTCTCGGCGCCTATGCGGTGCCCATCAAATAATTTCCCCGTTAGTTGAAAGAACCTGCAATGTCCAATCCGGTTCCCCAGCCTGGTATTCTGAATATCACCCCCTATGTCGGCGGCAAGTCGAAAGGCGGCAGCGAGGCGAAGGCGGTCAAGCTCTCCTCCAATGAGTCACCCCTTGGATCGAGCCCGGACGCCGTCGCGGCGATCCATGCCATGGCGGAAGAGCTGCATCGATATCCGGATGGCGGCGCTTATGAACTGACGAAGGCGATTGCCGAGGTGCATGGCCTGCCCGCCAAAAACATCGTCTGCGGCAATGGCTCGGATGAGCTGATCTCCCTGTTGATCGACGCCTATGCGGGCGTGGGCGATGAGGTTCTGTTCCCGGAGCATGGCTTCCTGATGTATGGCATTTCCGCCGCCGCCGCTGGCGCAACCGCCGTGAAGGCGCCGGAAGTGAACCGGACGACGGATGTCGATAATCTGCTGACCGCCGTGACGGATGCGACCAAGATGCTGTTCCTTGCCAATCCGAACAATCCGACGGGCACTTACCTGCCCTACTCAGAAGTTGTCCGGCTCCGCGAGAATCTGCGCGAGGATATCCTGCTCGTCCTCGATGCGGCCTATGCGGAATATGTGACCGAGGATGACTACAAGGCCGGGGAAGAGCTGGTCGCAAAATGCGATAATGTCGTGATGACGCGGACTTTTTCGAAAATCTATGGCCTGTCCGCGCTCCGGCTCGGCTGGGCCTATTGCCCGGATGGCGTTGCCGATATCCTGCATCGGGTGCGGGGGCCGTTCAACGTGAACGCGCTGGCGCAGGCCGCCGGGGTCGCCGCCGTGCATGATCAGGCCTTCCTTGACAAGGCGCGCGAACATAATGCCAAATGGCTGCCGATTTTGACCCAGGCCTTCCGGGGCATCGGTCTTGGCGTGACGCCGAGCGTCGGCAACTTCCTGCTGCTTGATTTCGAGGGCACGGGCAGGACGGCGGCGGAGGCGGAAAGCTATCTGGCGGCACAGGGGCTTTTGCTCCGGGGTGTTGCGGGCTATGGCCTTCCCAACTGCATTCGCATGACCATCGGTCTGGATGACGATAACCGCGCGGTCATCGATGCGCTGACGGCGTTTCTGGAAAAGTGACATGACGGACGTTAAATTCAATCGGCTGGCCTTGATCGGGATCGGCCTCATTGGCTCATCTATCGCGCGGGCGGTGCGAAAGGCGGACCTCGCGTCCGAAATCGTCTGCTCCGCCCGGACCGCCGACAGCCGCCGCGTCGCCATGGAGCTTGGCATTGTCGATGTGGCGTATGAGACCGCGGAAGAGGCCGTGAAGGGCGCCGATCTCGTCATCCTCTGCACGCCCGTCGGCACGTATGAGGCCATCGCGAAAGAAATTGCGCCGGTGCTGCAAGAGGGGGCGATTGTCTCCGACGTCGGGTCGGTGAAGTCGGCAGTGGTAAAAGCCATCGGACCGCATATGCCGGACGGCGTTCATTTCATTGCCGGACATCCGGTCGCAGGCACCGAGAAATCGGGCCCGGCGGCGGGTTTTGCCGAGCTGTTCATCAATCGCTGGTGCATCCTGACCCCGACCGGGGACGTGGATGCCGATGCGCTTGAAAAACTCTCGGCCTTCTGGAGTGCGATGGGCAGCAAGGTCGATACGATGGAGCCGGAGCATCATGACCTCGTGCTTGCCATCACCTCGCATATCCCGCATCTCATTGCCTATAACATCGTCGGCACCGCCGATGATCTTGAAGACGTGACCCAGTCGGAAGTAATCAAATATTCGGCGGGCGGCTTTCGCGACTTCACCCGTATCGCCGCGTCCGATCCTACCATGTGGCGCGACGTCTTCCTCCATAACAAGGACGCGGTCCTTGAAATGCTGGGCCGTTTTACCGAGGACCTTGCGCAGCTTCAGCGCGCCATCCGCTGGGAAGACGGGGATACCCTGTTCAAGATTTTTTCCCGCACCCGGGCGATCCGGCGGCAGATCATCGATGCGGGCCAGGAAACGCCGGAACCCGATTTCGGCCGTGTCCACAAGGCGGATGACAAGGGCGGGAAGGCTTAAAAAAGGCTGCCCGCCTATTGACTGTCGAGCGGCGCAAGCGGCATCAGGAAGACCGGGCCGAGATACAGCCCTTGATCCACCGCCGCGACGGGGGCGGCGATATATTTCGTGCCATCGTCCTTTTTCTGCTCAAGAAGCGGCAGCGCGAAGCCCAGCATCCGAGCGGCCTTTTCGCTGATCCGCCGGGTTTTGAGAAGCGCCGCCACAATTGGCCTGTAGCCCATGATTTTGGTGCGCATCTTGCCGATGGGATAGAACTGATCGTCAATTGCGACCTCGCCCTCGCCCTCAATCGCGCTTGTCCCCCAGTCCGCAACAAGATCGAGGATCTGGACATAACCGCCCGTATCGCGCCATTGGCCCGCATTCTCCCATGTGAGCGGAAGGGGAAGGCGGCCATGGAGGATTGCGGAAAGGCCGAGCTTCTCCATTGTCTGGCCAAGCGGGAAATCCTGCATATCCTCGACCGTCACCTTGTCGCCCCGCATGGCGATCTGTAGCGCAGGGTCGCTTGGCGGAAGCTCCTTGCCATTCGGGCCCTTGCGAAGACTTCCGGGCGCCGGTCGGCTGTGAAGCTGCAAGCGGTCCGCCGTCACATGCGCCCGCCAGGACGGGGTCAGCTCCACATGCTGAAGATCGATGGCCGTCGTCTCAACATGGCCTTTCAGATCGAAAGTCGCGCTCGCATGGGCGGTTTCCGCATCGAGGCGGAGGCTCCGACGCTCGCCCTTTTCCATCCAGCTCGCGTCCGCCCCGCCGAGCAGGCCGAAAATCGCATGGGTGAGGTTCCAGGGCTCGACCACCGCCCAAAGTTCCTTCATGCGAAGGACGGGCTTGCCCTCGGCCTCGGGTCCCGTGATGACGAGATTGTCGGTCGTCACCCGCACGCGATAGGGGAAGTCGGAAATGACGAGCGGGGAGCGGGAAATCTCATAACCCTCGGCGATGCGCTGCTGCTCCCATCCCTTGATGGTATCGACAAGCCGGTCCGCCACCTGGTTCCACCACAGAAAATAGCCGCCGATCAGAAGGATGAGGGCGATGATCCCCGCAATAAGAATACGCATGACGTTCCGGGCTTTCCATGGCTTGATTGCTTGTGAAACAGGCCCGCACTCTATATAGAAAGGGCTGGATCTGTCACTGAATTTTCGGCCTCGGCCCGGTTTGTCCCCATGTCTCACGCGTCTTCATCCTCACCTCAAAAGCCGCTCCTTATGGCGATGCCGGCGGTTTTCGTCTTCCTCTGGAGCACAGGGTTCATTGGCGCGAAACTGGGCCTTCCCTATGTCGAGCCGCTCACATTCCTTGCGATCCGATTCGCCATCTGCGTTGTCCTGTTGTTGCCCGTCGTGATCTTCACAAGGACGCACTGGCCCGCCCGGCTACAGGATTACGGCCATCTCGCCGTTTCGGGGCTTCTCATGCATGGCGGGTATCTCGGCTTCGTTTTCATGTCGATCTATCACGGAACGCCCGCCGGGACCTCCTCACTTATCGTCGGGATCCAGCCACTGATCGTTGCGGCGCTCGCGGGCGCGATGCTCGGCGAAAAAGTGAGCCTGCGCCAATGGACGGGGTTGCTCTTAGGATTGCTTGGGGTTTTTCTCGTGGTTTATGCGAAAATCTCGATCGGGGAGGGAAGCCTCTTTGCCATGTCGCTTTCCTTCATCGCGCTTTTCAGCATTGCGGGCGGCACGCTTTATCAGAAGAAATTCTGCGCGAATATGAGCATGAAAAGCGGCAACCTGATCCAGTTTGCCGTTGCCTGCCTCTATTTCACGCTGATGTCGCTCATCTTCGAAACGGGCCATGTCGTCTGGTCGGGAGAGCTGATCTTCGCCATGGCATGGCTGGTGATTGTCCTGTCCCTGGGCGCCGTGACGCTTCTTTATATCCTGCTTCGGAACGGCGCGGCGGCGAATGTCTCCAGTCTCTTTTATCTTACACCCCCCTGTACGGCGGTTGTCGCCTATTTCCTCTTCGATGAGACGCTGGGGCTTCTCGCGCTTATCGGTATGGCGGTTGCCGTTGTTGGCGTCGCACTGGTGAATTACAAGGGACCGAAGAGGAAAGCCGCATGAGCCGGACATATGATCTCGTGCTGGAGCCGGACCTGCCGCCCGTCGATTATCCGTTCCCCCATTTGCCGGCAAATGAAAATCTCTGGATTTTCGGCTATGGCTCCCTCATGTGGCGGCCGGGCTTCGATCATCTCGGCATCGAGGATGCGCAGCTTTTCGGCTACCACCGCGCCTTCTGCGTGACCTCCATCGTCCATCGCGGCACGCCTGAACGGCCGGGCCTGGTCCTCGGGCTTGACCGGGGCGGCTCCTGCCGGGGCAAGGCGATCCTCTGTCCGGCCGCGATCCGGGAGCCGGTGATCGACTATCTCTATCGCCGGGAAATGGTGACGCGGGTCTATGTGCCGAAATTGGCGCGGGTGAGGCTCGCGAAGACCGGCGAGATGGTGCAGGCGCTCACCTTCGTTGCCGATCCCTCGCATGAGCAGTATTGCGCGAGCCCTCCGGTTGAGGAAGCCGCGCGGATTATTTCCGCCGCGTCGGGCCGGGGTGGACCCAATGTCGATTATCTGCAAAGCACGATCGAGCATCTCGATGAATTCGGGATCAGTGACGGACCGCTCCACCGGATTGCTGCGCTGTGCAGCCTACTTTCGGGCAGATAACAAAAAACGGCGCGGAAGTAGGGGACTTTCCGCGCCGTTTGATCTCTTGGATCCCGTTTTTCTAGCTTGCCTTGCGGATGGCCGCGAGAAAGCTTTCCGAGGCGCTCTGCAGGGAAGAAACGGTCGAGGAGAGTGTGGTGGCCGCACTGGCCAGTTCGCTTGAGGATTCCTTTGTCTTGATCGCGGTCTGGTTGACCTTCGCAATATTGAGGGAGACGTCCTGCGTGCCTTGCGAGGCCTCCTGAATATTCCGGCTGATCTCGATGGTGGCCGAGGACTGTTCCTCCGCCGCCGACGCGATGGCCGAAGCGATCTCGTTCAGGTTCGTGATCGTGGACAAAATATCCTCTACCGCTGCGACCGAGGTACCGGTATGGTCCTGAATGGACTGAACCTGTCCGCCGATATCGCCGGTTGCGTTGGAGGTCTGCTGGGCAAGCGATTTCACTTCAGAGGCAACGACGGCAAACCCCTTGCCTGCATCGCCTGCGCGTGCCGCCTCAATCGTTGCGTTGAGCGCAAGTAGGTTGGTCTGGCCTGCAATATCGCGGATAAGATCGACCACGTCGCCGATCGTCGAGGAGGCCGCCAGCAGTTCCTGAATGCTGTGGGAGGCATTCTGTGCCTTGTCCGATGCGTCGCTTGTCTTGTCGGAAGATGTCGTCACCTGCCGGGTGATTTCCTGAACCGAGGCAGAGAGTTCCTCCGCGGCGGCACTCACCGTCTGGACATTGACCGTCGCCTGCTCGGCGGCGGCGGCGACGCTGGAGGAAAGGCTTTGGTTTTCTTCCGCGTACGTCCGAAGCTGGTTTGAAATCGTGTCGACCTGACCCGATGCCTCAGACAGGGCCTTGATGACTTCCCCAATGGAGGTTTCAAAGGCATCGGCCATTTCGTTCTGATAGCGGATTTTTTCCTCTACCACCTTCTCCATGCCGGCGCTGGTCTCGTTCATAAAACGGGCACCGTCGCCGAAACTGCCGAGCATCCCGGTCGTCAGGAATTTCCGGTAGAACTGCCCGCCGGAAGCGGCAGTGAGGGATGCGGTCGATTCCCGCATGAAAGAGTCGGTCAGGTCGAGAACCTGGTTAAATCCGGCTAGCACGCTCGAAAGCTCGCCATATTCATCCCAGTTCGTGAAGCGGGCTTCCATGTCGCCCTTTTTCAGGCGGTCGGTCACGTCCTCAAGGGCCGTGAAGATATTGCGGTAGCGCTCGTTCTCGGAGCGCAGTGCTTCAAGTTCGGAAGACGCGGCATCCAGCTTGTCCTGACCTTCCGGTTTCTTAAAGAATTTTCCAAACATTCAGGCCACCATTTTCCAGATATATT
>SBHH01000006.1 GCA_006226265.1 Alphaproteobacteria bacterium
TTTCCAACTCTTTGTTTTTATTATGGAATTTTTTTTGGCATCGCTTTTGCTGGCCCTTGACCAACGGGCAGAATAGCCGAGTCGACCTGAGGGGGTAGCAAGATGCTGAAGAAGAGACAGACGTATGAAGAAGTAAAAGAGGAATTCGAATGGGAGATTCCCGAATATTATAATATCGGTGTCGATATATGCGATAAATGGGCCCTTCGGGAACCGGACCGGACTGCCCTGATTGTGGATCGGACAAATGGAGATACGGAGAGATATAGTTTTGGCGATCTGATGCGGGCATCCAATCGGCTTGCCAACCTGCTTCTTCAGATGGGAATCGAGCGAGAAGACAGGATCGCCATCCTACTGCCCCAGGCGCCTGAAACGGCGATAGCGCATATCGGTATCCATAAAGCTGGCGGGATATCCATTCCGCTGTTCATGCTTTTCGGCGAGGAAGCCCTGCAGTATCGCCTTGAGGATTCCGGCGCGCGGATTGTGGTTACAAACAAAACGGGGGCTGCCAGGCTTTCAAAAATTCGCACCACCTTGCCGGAACTTGAGCATGTCCTATGTATCGATGAGGATGTCGCCGGAACCGTTTCCTTTCATCAGGGAATTCAGGCACATTCTGATATTTTTTCTCCGGCTCAGACGAAAGCTGAAGATCCGGCGCTTATCATCTATACCTCGGGCACGACGGGGCAGCCAAAGGGCGCCCTTCATGCCCACAGGGTACTGCTTGGCCATCTGCCGGGCGTCGAAATCAGTCATGATTTCTTTCCGGTTGCGGGCGATAAAATTTGGACACCGGCCGACTGGGCCTGGATTGGCGGGTTGCTTGATGTTCTGTTTCCCGCTCTGCACCATGGTATCGCGGTGGTTTGCCGGAGGTTTGATAAATTCACCGCCGAGGCTGCTTTCAATTTGATTGAAAAGCATGGGATCAGAAACGCTTTCATTCCGCCGACCGCGCTTAAAATGATGCGAACCGTTAACGAGCCAGAGAAACGTTGGAACCTGAAAATGCGCACCATCGCAAGCGGCGGGGAAACGCTAGGTGTAGAATTGCTGGATTGGGGGCAGAAGACATTCGGTTTGACAATCAATGAATTTTACGGACAGACGGAATGCAACATGATTGTATCCTCCTGTGCTGAATTAATGCCTGCAAGACCGGGTATTATCGGGCGGCCGGTGCCGGGCCATCAGGTGGAGGTTCTGAAGGAAGACGGAAAGCCTGCGCCCGTCGGCATGCAGGGCGATATTGCCGTTAAGGCGCCGGACCCCGTAATGTTCCTGCGTTACTGGAATAATCTCGATGCAACTGCCGCGAAATACAAGGGTGACTGGCTTTTGACCGGAGATACCGGAATTAGGGATGCAGATGGCTGGATTAAATTCGTCGGTCGGGATGATGATGTTATCACCTCTTCGGGCTACCGGATAGGTCCCGGCGAAATCGAAGATTGCTTGCTTGGGCATCCAGACGTTGAACTCGCCGGCGTTATCGGAAAGCCGGATGCAGCGAGAACGGAAATAGTGCTGGCTTTTATCGTTTTGCGAAAAGGCGTTGATCCTTCAGACAGCCTTGCGAAAGAAATCCAAAACTGGGTCAAAATACGCCTTGCGGCGCATGAATATCCGCGGGAAGTCAGATTTGTCGATGAACTTCCGATGACAACAACGGGCAAAATAATCCGGGCGGATCTGCGGCGGCTGATCACAGAGGAGAAGGAAACCCGCATCAGGAAAAGTTAACGCGAGACGATGAGATCCCGGCTTTCGGGAGTGTTGAAATAGGCTTCGCAATGTTCGACGAAGGCTTTTACCGTGCGCCGCTTGATATTCTGTTCGAGATACGCGACGACAAGGCGGGATTTCCGCAAATTCTCGCGCAGCGGTTTACAGATAACCTTGGCGCCGCTCTGGGTATCCTCGGTTGGCGGGCGTGATTGCAGAAGGGCAAAGCCGAGGCCGACGCCCACCATGCTTCGAACCATTTCATAATTGCCGGATTTATAGGAAAATTGCGGATGAAAACCGGCCGATTCAAAAAGCGACGTGTAATATTGTCGGGAGCTTGGCAGATCGAGCAGGATCAGCGGGTGTCCGATCAGGTCGACAAGCGAGACATCCTCCTGCAGGGCGAGAGGGTGATCACGCGGCAGGACCACATGCGGTGGCACGACGGCCAGAGTTTTCGTCTTCAACCCTGCACTTATGTCCGCCTCGTCATAGGAAATGCCAACATCAACTTCGCCGCGATGAACGCTGTCGAAAATATGCCGCACGTTTCCCTCCACAATGTAGGGGTGAACGGCGTGATGTTCACTGACGAAATTCTTTAAAATCGGTGCCAGGACAATTGGGGCTATGGCGTTGAAACAGCCGATATGCAAATCCCCGGAAATATTCTGACGAATGCCTGACACTTCGCTTTCGAAATTATCGACCTGGTCGAGAATTCCCTGAATCCGGATGAGAATTTCCTGCCCTTTTGCGGTTAGGGAAATGCCTTTCGAGCGTTGGCGGTTCAGCAGTTTAAGGCCAAGCTCCTCCTCCAGACTATCAACAGCAAGGCTCACTGCGGATTGCGAGATATTTAACTCGGCCGCAGCCCGGGTCAGGCTTTTCAGATGCGCCACCGCTGCAAAATACCGCATCAGTCTCAAGGATATATTCATTTTACCACCAGCTCATACATCAGAAAAATTCATGAATTAAATAAA
>SBHH01000269.1 GCA_006226265.1 Alphaproteobacteria bacterium
GTCTCAATTCACGCATCATTCCATAACCATTTCAACCATGAGCGCCATCTAAACAACAGAGAAACATTCAAGCTCCAAAGAAATGCCGCACTGGTCGAGTGGCAGCAACTTGGCGCAACATGATGGGGGCGCTTTCGTGCCATTCTGCGTCATACGGAGACGAGTTCGCATTCGTCTGCCAGCACCGCCACTTTACAGGCAGCATTTTTCTTAAATCCCCGATTTTTCGATTAGTTAGTGGATCGGCCTTTCACTCAAAAAGCGCGGTGTTGATCACCTCTTTCAGATGGCGGTCGTCCCAACTTTTGGGGCCGGAGGCCGCGGCGGGGTTTTCCGGGCGGGTTACCAAGCGCCAGGGGCGGCCTGAAATTTTTTCAAGCCTTGGGGAAAGCCACTGGAAATATCCCATATTTTCAGGTTCTTCCTGGGCCCAGATCAATTCCGCGTCCGGATATTGTGTTAATATGTTTTGAAGGGCTGCTTCCGGGAACGGATAGAATTGTTCAAGCCGCAGCAACGTCGCATCGCTTTCTTCGGCCTCCAGCAGAACCGCGAGTTTGCCGGTGGACATAACGACACGCTTGGGCGACCCTTTTCTATGAATGACCGGTGCGAATTCCGTGCTGAACTCTGACAGAGCAGATTTTGCCGCGGGATGGCGGAGCAAGGTTTTCGGCGCAAGGACAACCAGCGGCTTGCGCCACTCAGCCAGCACCTGCCGCCGGAGGGCATGAAAGAAATTTGCCGGTGTCGACGGGTTCATGACCTGAATATTGCCCCGCGCGCAGGCCATCAGCAATCGCTCCGGATGGGCCGTCGCGTGATCCGGGCCGCCGCCGTCAATTCCATGGGGAAGCAGCATGACTAGATTGCTTTGGAGAAGCCAGCGGTCCTCCCCGCAAATAATGAACTGATCAAAGATCGGCTGAGCCACATTCAGAAAATCCCCGAACTGCGCTTCCCAGATGGTAAGTCCTTCGGTCTTGCCGATGCTGTACCCATATTCGAACCCGAGCACGGCGTTTTCGATCAGGGGCGTGTTGTGAATCTGGGGTCGGGTGCCGAACCCGTCGAAAATGAAATGGGTCGCCTCACTCTGGTTGCAGCGAATATTGAGGTTCCGCTGGGAAAAGGCGCCCCGCACCGTGTCCTGCCCGCCGAACCGGATGGCAATATCCTCTGTCGCAAGGGAGGCAATTGCCAAAGCTTCCGCCGTGGCCCAATCAATCCCCGCACGGCTTTGAAGCGCGCTTCGGCGCTGAGCCAAAAACCGTTCAATCTTGGGATGCGGCTTGATCCCGTCGGGCAGTTCCGTGAGCCGCATCGCGAGGTCGAGAAGCAGGTTTTCGGGCAGGCCCGTCTTGACCGGGGCCAGCATGCGATCCGTGATATCTTTTTGCAATCCGAGGGCGGCGGGGGGAACATTTGGCCGCCAGTTGCGTGCAAGCGTAAAGGCCTTGTCGAGGTCTGACTCAAATTCGGCGAGGTCCGGCTCCGTGCCATAAGTCTCCGCCAGCCGTTGCGAGAGGGGTGTCATTTCGTCGATGCGCCGATACATGCGGGGCTGCGTATATCTCGGCTCGTCAATCTCGTTATGGCCGAGGCGGCGATAGCCGACACATTCCACCACGACATCCGCCTTGAACCGGTTTCGATAGGCGACGGCGACTTTCGCCGCCCGGCAGAGGGCTTCCGGATCTTCCCCGTTCACGTGCAGGACAGGCGCTTCAATGAGCTTGGCATAGTCCGTACAGCACCGCGACGTGCGGGCTTCGTCCATGTCCGTTGTGAAGCCGATCTGGTTGTTCAGGACCAGATGCACCGTTCCACCCACAGTAAAGGCCGCGAGCTCGGAAAGCTGGAGCATTTCACCATTCACACCCTGACCGGCAAAGGCGGCGTCGGTATGCAGTGCGATAGGCATGACGTCTCGACCGGCATCCATGGCGGCCCGTGCCCGGCCCATGGCCACCGGTCCGACAATGGAAAGGTGAGAGGGATGTGGCGCGATCCAGACTTGCGGCCCCATCGGGGAGCGGCCCTGCCATCCAAGATGATAGGGGCTATCCGAAGACGCCCCGTAGTCGTCCGGAAATTCCGGCACGCCTTGGGCATCGGCAATCACCTGCGTCAGCGGCTTTCCAAACAGAAGCGCCATTTGGGTCAAACGCCCGCGATGCATGCCCCCGATGATCACATCGGCAATGCCGGCGCTTTGCGCGGAGCGGAGCAGCTCCGCCGTGAGCACCAGATATCCTTCCGCGCCGGAAAGTCCAAAAGTCTTGGCCCCCGGCATCCGTTTGCCGCAGGTCGCCTCGAACAGTTCCGCTTTCGCAATCAGGTCAATGGACTGCTGGATATCGATGGGATCTGGGTTGGCTTCGGCCTGCTGTGCGAGCCAGTCGCGTCGTTCGGTATTCTGGATATGCCCGATTTCCCAGCCGATTTTCCCGCAATATGATCGCTGCAGAGGCTCCGCATCCTCGGGCAGAAAGCCGTAATCCCCGGGGGTGAGTTGAGCCGGATGCGCGCGCGGACTTAAAGAGAGCGGGTCCAGATCTGCGGCCAACCAGCCCCAGCGGCGATAGGCCTCCACCATCGCGTCATACGCCGCGCGGCGCGAGATGTCATTCATCATCGCCTCGACGGCCGAGGGGTCACCCGCCCCAAAAGCAGA
>SBHH01000114.1 GCA_006226265.1 Alphaproteobacteria bacterium
CGGGTCATCAAGATTGAGCGCCCGGAAGGAGATTTTGGGCGCCATTACGACCATCTTGTTCTCGGACAAAGCTCCTACTTCGTTTGGCTGAACCGGGGAAAGGAATCCATGTGCCTCAATTTGAAAGACGATGACGACAGGGCTTTATTGGCAAATATACTATCGAAGGCGGACATCTTCATTCAGAATCTTGCGCCCGGACGGATCGCGCAACTTGGTTTTTCCCAGACGGAGCTTCGCAAAAAATATCCGAGATTGATTACCTGTGCCTTTGTCGGCTTCGGTTCGGAGGGACCAATGCAGGACAATAAGGCCTATGATCTGCTGGTTCAGGGGGAAACCGGTCTTTCGTCGATTACCGGAAATGAATGGGGGCCGACGCGCGTCGGTGTCTCTGTTAGCGACATTTCGGCAGGTATGACGGCAGCCCAGTCAATCTTTCAGGCATTGTATATGCGGGAACGTACCGGTGTGGGACGGCATATCGAAGTGTCCCTTTTCCATGCCATGATGGACTGGATGAATGTGCCATATCTGCAATATGTCTATGGCGAAAAGGCGCCACAGCGTATCGGCTTGCATCACCCGACGATCGCTCCCTATGGCAGCTATGCCTGCGCGGGCGGGCAATCGATGATTATTGCGATCCAGAACGAACGCGAATGGCGGATATTCTGTCATGATGTACTGGAGCGTCCCGAGCTGGCAACCGATCCGCGTTTCAAGGACAATGATGCCCGGGTCGCCTATCGGGATGCGCTGGATGCCGAGTTGGTTCCTTTTTTCCTCGAGCTTGAGCGGGAGGAAGCAATGGCTCTCTTGAAATCCTTCCGCATCGCCTCGGGCCGTGTCAACAGCATAGAAGATGTCAGCGTTCATCCGCACAATGTTTTCCACACCGTCGAAACGCCAAATGGTCCGATAGAAATGCTGGTGCCAGGTATCGCTACGGATGGGGAACGGCCTGAACTCGGCCCTGTTCCGTCGCCGGATGAGCACGGCCCTGCCATACGGCGTGAATTCGATCCGAAAAAAGTTCAAACTTGATCTCGTTGCCCCCTCAGGACATACTAAATTTGTATGGATTTCTGCCAGGTATAAACAAATGAGATGAAAATGGACCTGCGTCAGCTTCGATATTTTATATCTATTGTTGAACAGGGGTCTTTTTCCAAGGCCGCGCAGGAATTGAATGTCGCCCAGCCCGCCCTCAGTTTGCATGTTCGGAATATGGAGGAAAGTCTGGGCACGAAGCTATTGTTTCGTGGGCCGCACGGTGTAACAACTACTGAGGCCGGGCAGATTCTGCTCAGGAATGCGCGCATGATTATCGAACAGATAAATCATGCACAGGAAGAAATTCTGGAGCATGAGGCGGAACCGGCGGGGGAAGTGCATCTCGGGCTTCCGGGTACGATCAGTCAGATTCTGTCCGTTCCGCTCCTGCTTGCAGCACGTGATCGTTACCCGAAAATCAAGCTGCGTATTGCTGAGGCCATGAGTGGCTTTGTTCTTGAATGGATGCGGGATATGCGGGTAGATCTTGCCCTTTTGTATATTCCGGTTTCCGATCGCCAACTGGTATCGCATCCCGTTCTGACCGAGAATCTTTGGCTTCTTGGCCCGCCGAAACCGATGCCAGGGGTCGCCTCTCCTTCAACCAGGACAGTGAGCTTCGATGCCATTGCCCGATTGCCTCTTGTTCTGCCAAGCCATAGTCATGGCCTTCGCTCCCTGCTGGAAGATGCCGCCGCACGAAACGAATTTACGCTCGGCCCCATTCTCGAAGCGGATTCCTACGGCAACATTAAGGGGCTGGTCGAAGCGGGAGCGGGATATTCCATCCTGCCATTCAATGCAATTGCCCGAGAGGTGAGCGCGGGCCGCCTGTTAACCTGGAAAATCAAAGAGCCCGGAATCACACGATCCGTCTATGTGGTCAAACCAGTGGACAGACCCATGGGAAATGCCGCTCGCGCCATTTACAGCCTCGTCAATGAAACGCTGAATATGTTGGTCGATACTGGCAAATGGCATGGCGTCAAGAAAGCCCCGAAAGAGAAGAGCAACTGATCTTCGCTACAATCGAGTTGGATAATGTACAAGCCTTATATGCGGAATTTGAAAACCGCGGTGTCGAATTTGAACAATATCTAATGGAACAGGTCTGGGGTAGAACCGACTTCCATGCTCGCGATCCCGACGGCAGCAAGATTTCCTTCTACAATATTACACGCCCAAATCATATTGAACGGATTGGACGAAAAAGCCTCACATAGAAGCTGTCAAAGGATCGCTAACGGCACGATGGCTTAGCTTTTTATACCGACAACGGCCGTTTTAGAATTCCAAATTTTGGCAGACTTTAAAAACTCAACTTGCCTTAAGGTCTTCGTATTTTCTTGCTCTGTTATAGGAAAGTTCACGCAACAAAGTTGTTGTTGGGCGCAAGCCAAAAAATAAATCCAATCAGAAACCGCCAGGTCGCGATAAATACCGTACTTTCGTAGAAAAAGAGAATATTTCCGATGACAAAAAATATTGCGGCAGAAAAATCGGCAGATTTACAAAAGGGTTCATGATTGCAAAGAATGCGCCGAAAGCCTTTATCAGTTCTGCATAATCCATTTAAATCCCCTCTAACCTCTCAATTACTTCATGGACTTAATATTGGCAT
>SBHH01000033.1 GCA_006226265.1 Alphaproteobacteria bacterium
ATTGCGGCGGTGCACGCGATTCGGAGACAAGCTGGGGCCGGGCGCTCGCCTCAACGGCGGCCCATTCGACCTTGAGCTTCGGCGGTCTTAATGCGGAGTTTCCAAAAGCCGGCACGGCGGCAGATACGGATCATCCCATGGTCACCCGCCATGAGGAGGAAGGGAATGTCTGGCTTGACCTTAACAGCGAAGGATATCTCAATTCCGCCGGAATACGCCATCGCCGCCGCCTCTATATGGACGCAAGCGGCCTCGCCCTAAGGGGCGAAGACCAGATCATTCCGGTGCGCGAACCATCGGTCAGCCATCCGCAGTTCTATCTCCGCTTTCATCTGCATCCGGAGCTCAGCATCTCGAAAAGCGCAGGCGGCAAGAATATCCTGATCCGCACCCCGGGCGGGACCGGCTGGAAATTCCTGACCGGCGCGGGAAGCCTGACCTTGGAGGAAAGTGTCTATTGCGCCGCGCCCGGAGAGCGGCGGCGCAATCAGCAGATTGTGATCACCGGCGCTCTCACGGGGCAGGAACCCCTAATGATCAAATGGGCGCTGAGCCGTCTCTCCGACTAACGCCGGACGGGTGCCATTTAAAGCTGCCAGCGCTTGATGCCGTTTGAAAAGTCCGTGTCCCGCCAGATGCCTTTGATATCGGCAACAAGCCCGCCATCCTTTATCATGCCTTCGATCGCCGCAGGCGAAAGATCCCGATAAACGGAATGGGCGACGGCACCAACAATGGCGTCATATTCGCTAAGATCGGCAAGATTTTCGATGAGATCGATATCGAGGAACTGCTTCGCCTCGTCCTTGTCGGCGAGTGGATCATGCACATCGACCTGGTGGCCAAGTTCACGCAGGACCGAAATGATGTCCTTCACCTTCGTATTGCGAAGGTCGGGTACGTTCTCCTTAAAGGTGAGGCCGAGCACGAGAATCCGGCTCTTGCCACTGAGTTTGGCATGAATACAATCCGCGATGAACTTGCCCATGGAGTCATTAATGCGCCGCCCGGTCAGGATCAGATCGGCGAAATGACCCGCCTCGTTCGCCCGATGGGCGAGATAGAAGGGATCGATGCCAATGCAATGGCCGCCAACCAGTCCCGGCGTGAAATTGAGGAAGTTCCATTTCGTGCCCGCCGTTTCCAGCACGTCATAGGCGGAAAGGCCGAGCTTCTGGAAAATCATCGTCGCCTCGTTCACGAAGGCGATATTGATGTCACGCTGGGCGTTCTCGATCACTTTCGCGGCCTCGGCCGTCTTGATATTGCGGGCGCGGAAGGTGCCCCCGCTGGTCGCCGCGCCATAGATATCGGCGAGAATGTCCGTCACCTCCTCCGTCTGGCCGGAGACAACCTTGATGATCTTGTCAACCGTATGGACCTTGTCACCAGGATTGATCCGCTCCGGCGAATAGCCAAGGAAGAAGCCTTCGCCCGACGTCATGCCTGATGTTGCCTCCAGGATGGGGCCACAAATATCTTCGGTCACGCCCGGATAAACCGTGCTTTCGACAACTACGATCGCGCCTTCCTTCAAGACCGGGCCAACCGCGCTGCAGGCGCCCTTCAGGGGTTCAAGATCCGGCTTGTTATCCGGATCGACCGGTGTCGGCACGGTGATAATATGGATATCGGCATCCTTCGTATCGGCGATATCGGTGGTAAAGCGCATGGAACTCGCGCGAAGGGCAGGGGTGTCTATCTCGAACGTGCGGTCGTAACCCTGACGGAGTTCCTTCACCCGCTCCGTATTGACGTCGAAGCCAATCACATCGAAATGCTTCGCCAGCGTGACGGCAAGCGGCAATCCGACATAGCCAAGGCCGACAATGGAAATCTTCGTCTTGCTGCTCACTTTGTCGCGCCCTTTAAGGGCGGACGGAACTGTCTTCGCCATTGAATTACTCGCTTTACTTCAAGTCTTGCCGTTGTTTGGTACTGTCGGCATCGTATGGGGTGCAAGTTTTTTTCGTTAAACTGTTTCTAGTTTCCCATCCTCATGCTATAGCCCGCTTAATCCCCCGAAACTACCACAAAAGGATGAAATCCGTCGATGTCCCGTTCCGATTTGCAATCCGTTTCCCGCGCCCTCATTTCCGTTTCCGATAAAAGCGGACTTGTCGAGCTTGGAAAAGCCCTCGCCGCCCTTGATATCGAGATTCTCTCGACCGGCGGAAGCGCCAAAATGCTGAATGATGCAGGCGTCCCGGTGACCGAAGTGGCCGACCATACGAAATTCCCGGAAATGATGGACGGGAGGGTGAAGACGCTGCATCCGAAAATCCACGGCGGCCTTCTTGCGCTTCGCGATAACGAAGCCCATGCCGCCGCGATGAAGGAACATGAGATCGGCGCCATCGACCTTGTCGTCGTCAATCTCTATCCGTTCGAGGAAACGGTCGCCAAGGGCGCGAATTTCCATACCTGCATCGAGAATATCGACATCGGCGGACCGGCAATGATCCGCTCGGCGGCCAAGAACTACGGCTTCGTCACGGTCATCACCGACACGGCGGATTACGAGACCGTCCTTGCGGAGTTGAAGGAAACCGGCGGCAAGACGAGCCTTGAGACCCGGAAAGCTATGGCGGCCAAGGCCTATGCCCGGACCGGCGCCTATGATGCCGCCATCTCCGCCTGGTATGCCGGGCAATTGGGTCAGGAATATCCCGACCGTCTGGTGCTCGCCGGCGCGCGTCAGCAGGTTCTACGATACGGGGAGAACCCCCATCAGTCCGCCGCCTTCTATGCCAACGGGGAAAAGCGGATCGGGGTTGCGAGCGCGACGCAGCTTCAAGGGAAGGAGCTTTCCTACAATAATTTCAACGATACCGACGCCGCCTTTGAGCTCGTCGCCGAATTTGCTCCCGAGACGAGCGGTCCGACCTGCGCCATCATCAAGCATGCCAACCCTTGCGGCGTCGCGATGGGTGCAACTCTCGCCGATGCCTATAAAGCTGCCTTTGCCTGCGACAGCACCTCGGCCTTCGGCGGGATCATCGCGCTCAACCAGCAGCTCGACGCTGAAACCGCAACGGAAATCGTCAAGATCTTCACCGAAGTCATTATCGCTCCCGATGCGAACGAGGAAGCCCGCGCCATCATCGCGGCGAAGAAAAACCTCCGCCTTCTGCTGACCGGTGGCCTGCCTGATCCGGCGACCGGTGGGCGTCTTGTGAAAACGCTGGCGGGCGGCTATCTTATTCAGGACCGCGACAACCAGCTGACCGCAAATCCCGAGTTGCAGGTCGTCACCAAACGCGCGCCGAGCGATCAGGAAATGAAAGACCTCAAATTCGCCTTCACCGTTGCCAAACATGTGAAATCGAACGCCATCGTCTATGCAAGAAACGGCGCGACGGTAGGTGTCGGTGCTGGCCAGATGAGCCGGGTCGATTCCTCCAAGATCGCCGCGCGGAAATCGCTGGAAGCGGCTGAGAACGCCGGTGACAGCACCCCCTGGGCGAAAGGCTCGGTCGTCGCATCGGACGCCTTCTTCCCCTTCGCTGACGGCCTGCTCGCGGCGGCGGAGGCTGGCGTCACGGCAGTCATCCAGCCGGGCGGTTCCATGCGCGACGATGAAGTGATCGCCGCGGCGGACGAGGCCGGGATTGCCATGGTCCTGACCGGCATGCGGCATTTCCGTCACTGAGCCAGGGCGGCAAAAAAAGCTTTTCGATAAAGGAGAGACGCGGATGATCATTACAACTACCGGATCGGTCGATGGCCGGAATATCACCGGCTATCTCGGCGTTGTCGGCGGACAGGCCGTGATGGGCGCCAATTTCATCCGCGATTTTTTCGCCCGTGTGAGCGATACATTGGGCGGGCGCTCCGGCGCCTATCAAAAGGAAATCCGGAAAGCGCGCAGGCTCGCGCTTGAGGATTTGCGCGAGGAGGCCGAAGACCTCGGCGCCCATGCGGTGGTCGGCGTCGCTGTCGATGTCGAGGTGATCGGCGACAGCATGCTGATGGTCACGGTCTCGGGCACCGCCGTCCATCTTGAATAGTAGGCGTCAGTCGATTTATTCGTGATCGGGTTCGTGCACAAAGCTCATCAGCGCCACGCCAATCAGCAGCAGAATGAAAATAACGATCATCGCCGGACGCTGCTGCTGCGTGAGGCTGGTGACAACCCCAATGAGGAGCGGGGCGACAAAGGCCGTCGCCTTGCCCGAAAGCGCGAAGAGGCCGAAGAACTCCCCGGCCTTTTCCTTCGGCGCCATGCGGGCGATCAGGGTCCGGCTTGCGGCCTGCGCAGGCCCGAAGAAAATCCCCATAATGAAGGCGAAGACCATGAAAACGATCTCGGCCGGGCTTGCGAACAGCGCGCCGCCTTCGACCGGCATGGCGGCGGAGAGACCAAAGAGAACCTGACCATTGCTGATGGAGAGAACCCCGACCGAGGCGAAGGCGAGCCCCAGCACGGAAATGACGATGGTCGGCTTGGAGCCCAGCTTGTCATCAAGCGAGCCGCCAATGAAACAACCTGCAATGGCAAAGAAATTGATCAGGATGCCAAAGATACCAAGCTCCGTTGTGCCCCATCCAAAAAGCCCCGCCGCATAAATCCCGGAGAAACCGATGAGCGCGAGAATGCCGTCGTTATAAAACATCCGCGCAATCAGGAAAAAGACGACATTGCGGTAGTTTTTAAGGCCGCGAAGGGTGACCCCAAGCTCCCTGAGGCCCTTTCGGACAGCATTTCCCTTTTCAATTCCTGTCGCGCGGCTGTCCGGCGTGAACAACATCATCGGCAGAATGAAAATGAGCAGCCAGATGGCCGACATCGGCCCGGTGATCCGGTCCGGCTGATGGCTGACCTTGTCGAGACCGAACATCGGCACTTCCGGAAGCGAGAAACAGAAGAGCACGATAAAAAGCGCGATCAGCCCGCCGATATAGCCAAGACCCCAGCCGAAACCACTCAATCGCCCCATTTTCGACGCCGGGACCAGCGCGGGCAGCATGGCATTATTGAAAACGATGCTGAACTCAACCCCGACCGTGCCAAGCACGATGGCCGCCAGCACGAACAGGATGCCGCTTTGCTGGTTCGGCATCGCCCACCAGAGCGCGAAAGAGCCGATGGCGCAGAGGATGGAGAAGAAGAGAATCCAGGGCTTTCGCGCCCCGCCCGCATCGGCGATCGACCCGAAGACCGGGCTTAAAATCGCAATCAGGACGCCCGAAATCGCCTGGGTATAACCCCAGTAGGCCTGCCCCTCCGCCGGGGTTGCCGCGACGAAGGAGGTGAAGTAGGGGGCAAAAATGAAGGTGGTGACAACGGTGAAAAAAGGCTGGTTCGCCCAATCGAACAGAGCCCAGGAAAATCTCCCGAGCCGATCTGCCTCGCCGTTTCCAGCGCGGATGCCAACACTCATGCCCCCTCCCCTCAAAAGATGCGTGCTGTTCCGCGCGGGGCGAAACAGGATCGCCTAGCCAATCATACCCCGAAACTGGCGGTTGGCAAAAGCCAGTTTGGAAATATCAATAGAGCCCGAGGCCTTGAATTCACGGATCAGCTCGGAACAACGCTTGATCGAGACCTTGTTCTGTTTGACCCAGTGATCGAAAGCGGCCCGTCCCTTGTGACCTTCGGCCATCGTAAACACCGAACCGGTAATCGCGCGCTGCTGACCATAGAGATCGTCAATCAGGGCCGTAATGGCGAGACGGTCCCAGTTGTTTTCAGGCTCGATCAGTTCGGCCGCACTCCGGAGCCAGTCGAGATGCAACTCTGCGCCGACCGCAAAATAAACCTCGCCCACCTCGGTCACCGGACGGACGCTGCCAGATCCTGCTTGCACCACATCGAGGGCGGAACGAAGCGGGCCGAGCGCCGCCACGCGGCGGGCAAGCCCATCGGGTACTCCGTCGGAGACGAGCTGCTTGACACGGGCGATGAAGGTTTCCTTGCTATCGTCACTTAAGAGTTTTTCAAGTCCGCTTTCCAGTTTCCGCATGTCCGTCGAGAGAAGCTTGATTTCCGCAGCAATATCCATGCCATGGGAAATGTGCCGGAGGCACCAGAGTGTCGCCCGGCGCGCGAGTTTCAACGTCACATCGATCATCCGGCCCTGCACATCGGTACTGACCTTGTTGTCCAGCGCTTCGATATCAGCCCAGAGTTTTTCCAGATCGAACACATCGCAAACAAGCGCGAAGGCGCTCGCCACATGATCAACCTGACAGTTCAATTCCTCTGACATCTGCATGGCGAAGGTGGGGCCTGCCCGGTTGACCAGCCGGTTGACGATGATTGTCGTGATAATTTCCCGCCGGAGCCGGTGACCCGTGACATAGGCCGTAAATTTTTCGCGAAGCTGCGGCGGGAAATATTTTGCCAGCCAATGGGTATAATAGGGATCATCCGGCAGATCGGTTTCCAGAATATCCGTGTATAGCGTCATCTTGGCATAGGCGAGCAGGACGGACATTTCAGGCCGGGTGAGGCCAAGCCCGGCCGCCTGACGGCGGATCAGTTCCTCATCATCCGGCAGGAATTCAACCCCCCGGTCGAGCCGGCCGACCTTCTCCAGCGTTCGCATAAAACGGACATTCTCGGCAAAATTATTAACGCCCTGCCGCTCGGCCGTGGTCAAGGCCTGTGTCTGCAGGTAATTATCGACCAGCACATGTTTTGCCACATCGTCGGTCATATCCACCAGCAGGCGGTCACGCTGCTTTTCGGTCATCTCGCCATCGTCCAGTACGGCGCGGAGCAGGATCTTGATATTGACCTCATGGTCCGAACAATCGACCCCCGCCGAATTATCAATGGCGTCGGTATTGAGTCGGCCACCTGTCATCGCATATTCGATGCGACCGAGCTGGGTCACGCCGAGATTGCCGCCCTCACCGATCACCTTGGCGCGGGTTTCCTTGCCATTGATGCGAATCGCATCGTTGGACCGGTCGCCGACTTGCGCATTGCTCTCGCCGGTTGCCTTGATATAGGTGCCGATGCCGCCAAACCAGAGCAGATCGACCCTTGATTTCAGGATCGCGGTGATCAGTTCGTTCGGAGTAACATGATCAGCCTTGATATCCAGCAGCTTGCGGATTTCAGGGCTCAGGCTGACGGATTTGGCCTTGCGGTCGAACACCCCACCGCCCTTGGAAATGAGCTTGGGATCATAATCCTCCCAGGAGGAGCGAGGAAGCTTGAACATCCGCTCCCGTTCCTTGAAGCTTTTGGCGGCATCCGGTGCGGGATCGATAAAGATATTGCGATGATCGAACGCCGCGACCAGTCGAATCTTTGTCGAGAGCAGCATACCGTTGCCGAACACGTCGCCCGACATATCGCCGATCCCGGCGACAGTAAATTCGGTGCTCTGGGTGTCATGACCGATTTCGCGGAAATGCCGCTTCACCGATTCCCAGGCGCCCCGCGCGGTGATGGCCATCTTCTTGTGGTCATAGCCCGCCGCGCCGCCGGAGGCGAAGGCATCGCCGAGCCAGAAGCCATAGGAAATGGCCACCGCATTGGCAATATCGGAGAAAGTTGCCGTTCCCTTGTCGGCCGCCACCACAAGATAGGGATCATCCTCGTCATGGCGGATAACATTCTCGGGCGGAACCACATCCGCTCCAACATAATTGTCCGTGATATCGAGAAGACCGGAAATGAAAATCTTGTAACAGGCGATGCCTTCGGCCTGGACTTCTTCCCGGCTGCCATTCACGGGCAGGTGTTTGGGGAAGAAGCCGCCTTTCGAGCCGACCGGTACGATCACGGTGTTCTTGACCATCTGCGCCTTCATCAGACCGAGAACTTCGGTCCGGAAATCTTCCCGCCGGTCAGACCAGCGCAAGCCCCCCCGGGCAACCTTACCGCCCCGGAGATGCACGCCCTCGACGCGCGGACTATAGACGAAAATCTCGACATGCGGACGCGGCAGTGGCAGTTCCTCAATCTTCTGACTATCCAGCTTGAAAGAAAAATAGGGCGTGCCATCAGGATCTGTTTTCTGCTGAAAGGCATTGGTCCGGAGCGTGCAGAGAACCAGATTAACGAACCGGCGAAGAATGCGATCCTCATCCAGGCTTGCAACCTGATCGAGAGCCTCCCAGATCCCTTCAAGGATCCGGGCAATTTCTTCATCCCGGTCCCCAATGAAGGCCGGATTGCAGCGCGCCAGGAACAGCTCGACAATCCGGCGGGCAATATCCGCATTGCCGGACAGGGTATTGATCATGTAGGACTGACTAAACGTCACCCCGGCCTGCCGGAGATAGCGGGCATAGGCACGCAGAACCACCACATTCGACCATTCAAGCCCTCCCCGCATAACCAGCCGGTTAAAGCCGTCATTCTCCATCAGGCCCATCCAGACTCGGCGGAAGGTTTCCTCGAACTTCGCCTTCAGGCTATGCAGATCAAGATCAAGTCCCGTCGGCTCGACCATCTCGAAATCATGGATCCAGACTTTCCCCTTCATATCGGGGGAGGAAATCAGATAGGGGTTTTCCGACAGAACCTTGAGTCCCATGTTTTCCATCATCGGCAGGCAGTCGGAGAGGGTCAGCGGATCGGCCGGACTATAGACCTTGAAACGGACCTTGTTTTCCGGATCCTCCACCCAACGATAGAGATTGAGACAGATTTCCCCGGATTTGAGGGCAAGGTCGATCTTCTCGATATCATAAAGCGCAAGCTCTGCCGTGAAACGTTCCTTATAGCCCGCAGGAAAGGCCGTGCCGTAACGCGCCTTCAGGCGAAGTCCCTTCTCTTCACCCCATTTCTCGAGCAGCGCATCGTTCAATTCATCCGACCATTCACGTGCCGCCGCCACCAGGCGACGTTCCAGATCATCCTCATCGACAACCGGCTTGCGCTTTTCTTTAAGGGCGATGATGTAATGGATGCGGGCCAGCGCATCATCGCCGACATTGGCGTAATGCGACGACAGGCTGCCGTTATGCACCTCGGCCAGGATATCGGCAAACTTGCGGCGGATATCGGTATTGAATTTTTCACGCGGCACAAAGACGAGGGCGGAGACGAAGCGCTCGAACCGGTCACGCCGCAACAGGACCGAAATGCGCGGACGTTCCTGCAGGGTGAGGATCTTGGCCGAGGATTCATAAAGCTCGTCCACTGAAACCTGAAACAGTTCATCCCGTGGATAGGTTTCCAGGATATGCGCGAGCGCCTTTTCGTCATGACTGCTCTTGGCGAGCCCGGCCCGTTCCAGCGTCTGGGCGACCTTTCGGCGGAGATAGGGAATGTCGCGCGGAATACGGTTATAGGCGGCAGAGGTGAAGAGACCGGTAAAGCGGTATTCACCAACCACCTCCCCTGTCGCATTGAATTTCTTCACTCCGACATAATCAAGATGAACAGCGCGATGCACCGTGGAACGGACATTAGCCTTGGTGACAATAATCAGCTCTTTCCGGCGGAGAAAATCCTTCACTTCCGGCGAGATTTCGCTGTTACCCGCCATGATACGCCGTTTCGGACTTTTAAGGATACCGAGACCCGAATCCTTTACCAGGTTCCAGCTGTCGGCCTTTCCCTTGGCCCCCGGCGCATATTCAAACTCGCGGTACCCGAGAAAAGTAAAGTGGTTGTCCGACATCCAGCTTAACAGCGCAACGGCTTCATCAATCTCTGCCTTGTCAAGCGGCGGCGGGTTGTCCTTCAGGCTCTTGCTGATGGCATCGACCTTGCCGAGGATCGTCTTCCAGTCGTTCACGGCAAGGCGGACATCATCCAGCGTGTCATTCAGCTGTGTTTCGATCTCGGCGAGCATCTCCGGATCTGACATTTCGTCGATTTCGAAATGCATCATGCTTTCGCGATTGAATTTCTGCTTCGTACTCGGTTCCTTGGCGTAAGTCCGGAGGCGCTCGCCCTTGTCATTCCGTTCGACATTCACCACCGGGTGGATGATCTGATGGACCGTAAGGCCGCGCCGATTGAGAGCGGAAGTGATACTGTCAACGAGGAACGGCATATCATCATTGATGACTTCGATTACCGAATGGGTGGTTTTCCAGCCATGTTCCTCCAGATTGGGGGTGAAGGCACGAAGCTTCGCACTGTTCGCTTTGCGTGCCGCGGCAAAACGATACAGCGACAACGCCGAACCATAGAGATATTCGGCCGAGATATTGACCATATCCTCCGGCGTTAAACGCGCATAGAACTGGCGAATGAAAACCGCGACATCCTCCGCCGCCTTTTTATCCAGCCGTGCATCAACTATTGCGATTATTTCATCAATTTTCTCATTCTTGAGATCTTGTGCCTTCACTGCCATTGTCCGGCCCCTCACCCCTTCATACATCGCAGGCAGGCCGGGTAAAAACCCGAACCTGAGCCTAGCCTATCTTTTGATGAGAAAAATGCAAACACTAATCGGTTAAGAAAAACTTATTTTTTTCAATATGTTATTTATTTTTTGCCTAATAGCTAGGCAGAAATGAAGACAATTTTATCAAATATTCCATGGGGCTAACGACAAGTTGTAAATCCGCATCGTTTAAGCATTGCATCTTCGCCCTTCCATCGCGGAAAATGATTATATGCGCGAATGTTTCCATAAAGAAAACGAACGTTAGCTTGAAGCCGCCCTGAAACTGTTATCCGTGAAACACGCACTCTCACAACGCACAACAACAGAGATGATATCCTTTCACATGCCGAAATTCACCTGCTGAAAACCGGAGGGAAAGACATTGCCAACGGAAAGGTTGAAGAATAGCGCCCATCCGCTTACGCAGCATATGCCTCCCCCACAGGCCGCAAGGGATCCTTTCCTCAGCCGGAGCAAATCGCTCCCTGAAGGGCAAGGCGGTAAAGATGCACCGCATAGGGATCAAACTCGTCGATAAAGCGTCCGTCCTCGATCGCTATTGTCCGGTTTTCGTCCAGCACCTCTGCCTTGTCATAATTCCTCCCTGCTGCAAGGCTGAAATCAGCCCGGGCGGGGAATCCGCTGCGGGATCCTGCAAAGATATAGAGATGACAATCCGTCTCTTTCACAAGGACCGAAACGCTGCCCCTGGCCGCCCCGGACGGTTCCGGCAAAAGCGTGACCGTGACGGCATTTCTTATATCCGGACTGTTGAGAACCCTCGCAAGGCCGGTGATGCGAGCATTTATGCGGGTCACGGCGTCCATAAGGCCAGGGTGATTCAACAGCCCGGCTTCGGAAAAGCGAGGAGAAAATTCATGCACGAAATAAATGATCCCCCGCGCCCCATGAACAATACTGAGCCAGACCATGTTGCGGATCTGATTTCCGGTCGGCAGGACAGCCGCATTATCGACATGGCTCGCGCCGATCACGCTCCATACCGGCTTCTTCCCGTCCGTCCAGTTTACCAACCGGCCCACCCCTTTCGCCACCAGATCAAGACGGCCGCGCAAGGCCGGATTGTCGTGGGTCGCCGGATATATATCGAAAGAGACAATATCTCCCGCTTTGACATAGTCCTCGTAATCCTCCGGATGGTTCGTGCGTACCCCGCGTCCATACCAGCCATCCCAGGCGACCCCCTGTCCGAGATTGAGGAGAACCGGCCGACTGGCGTCCCTTGATTTGATTTCCTGATAACGGGAGATCACGACCTTCGGGGCGACCGGCGGGCCGAAGCCCTTGCCGCTCTCGCGCCTCTGGGCATTATCGGGCTCGTCCTGCATTACCCACCCGGCGATGATGTCGCGGGCAGGATCGGTCAGCCCGACCTCGTTCTGTGGGCTGAAGACCGGCATTCCGGCCGCTTTTAACGTTTTTAATTGTTCTCGCGTCGGCCCCTTCCAGAGTCCGACATAGAGATTGATGCCGAGTTTTTTATATGTACCGGCCCGCGACGGGGATTGCAGCCAGACGGCAAGGGGAAAGAAATCAGGGCGGGAGAGAAGAGGGCCCTTTTCGGCAGCATTGCCCGGCAAAACGGGAAGGGCAAGGCTTATAAGCAGGGCAGCAAGGACAGCACGTACTGCGCTCCGCCTGCCCGCAAGGATCACAGAATTACCTTTTCCGAGCCTTCCAGAACCAGACAGGTCAGAAGATTGGAATAGAAGGCACCGGTATCAATGGCAATCCGGTTGTTTCGAAATTCCGGCGTGGCGCTGATACTATGGCCATGCACGATGATCTTTTCATAAAGTCCTTCGTGATCGAGAAACTCGTCACGGATCCAGTGAAGGTCGTGCGGATCTTGCTTGTCGAGCGATTCGCACGGATCGACACCCGCATGCACAAAAAAATAATCGCCCAGAATATGGCTGTCCACAAGGCCGTTCAGGAAATTGGAATGTGCGGATGGCATTGCCATTTTCAGGCGATGCCCCGCCTCCAGAATATCTTCTTCCGTGAGGTTGCAGAGCGCGACATCGATCCCGTAGCTCGACAGTGTCGCATCGCCGCCGTAATAGAGCCAGCGTTTGCCTCGCACCGGATCATCGAGAAACGCCTGCATTGCCGTCTCGTGATTTCCTCTCAGTGAAACAATCTTCATATCGGCAAGATTGAGGGAAAGGAGAGTGTTGATCACTTCGCGGCTGTGACGGCCCCGGTCGATATAATCGCCAAGAAAGACAAGATGTCCTTTTGCAGTGGAGCGGCTTTTATAATCATCGGCAATTTTCTGGAGAAGATCCTGCAACAGATCATTGCGGCCGTGGATATCGCCGATTACGTAGGCGCGATGTCCATCAGGCATTTTTGCGGTATCAAGGGAGACAGGTCCCTCCGGCTCGTCCTGCGGCTTTCGGGGAATCAACCTGTTAAACCGCATGAATGGTATCCCCTTCATCTTTGCCGAATGCGTTCCGGTCTGCGCCGGACGCTGTTGTCTAGACAGCACTGGAAATGTCATATTAGGTATTGCTCCGATTGATATCCAGTGCCAATTTACGCCTACCTCCGGTCGGTAAAAAAGTGGTGACCAGACGGTCACCACTTTATATAGGTATAAAATTGAAGATTTGGAGCCTTCATCTGCTAGCGGGTCAGGCGCCAGAAAAATTTACTGCTTTGAAATTCAAAAAACGCTTTAATTACAAAACTACTTCGTTCCTCTAGTCGCGGATGGACTGATCCGGCTTGCGGCGATGCCCCAGCCAGCCGATCGCCCCAAGCGCCGCACCGAACAGCAGCACGGCCGGGGGCAAAGGAACCTTACTGAAAAATCCACTATCTTCAGCCACCTCATCCTGGACGGCCTTGTCATGATAAAGCTGGGTCGCCGATCCATATGGACCGGCCGGAGAGACAACGGCCAGCGTTGTCGGTTCCTGATCCGACGCACTGAAGGACGCAGGCGCGGCCCCCTCAACGGAAACCGGTGTCGCGTCAGCGAAACCTGCCGACAACACCAGCGCGACAACAACGGCCGGTATGGCTTTTGAGACACTCACTTTTATACTCCCGACTTATTCTTGCCCCTCGGTCCTGTCCCGGAGAGCGCTCTCGATTGAAGACAGGAATATGCCGCTTCAATAGATCGCGCATCCCCCATATGAGGGATAGGAGTAAAAATAATAAAATTTTGCTCGAATCCCCTTCACTCGGCTGAGGCAGATCATTATCAGAAGGGTTATAGCAGACAAGAAATGGCCATAATTGGCACCCTGCACCCCCGATCCTCGTTTCGAAATCCGGGAATATCCCGTATATGATGCAGGCCTGCCGCAGCTGGATAAAAAATTTTGCAGCCGAGACGATTTTTTTTGACAAAATCGGGACAATTTAGCGGGCCAATTGATCCAATTCAGAGTATGCTGTTACTATGCATGGGAACGTGAAATCAGTATTTGCGATGCCTCTGCAAACCTCGCCAAATAGTTCCCTCGGATGGTCGGCAGTCTTGCGAATGGCAAGAGAGAATTTTTCGCAGAATACCACAGTAAATGAAAGGAGCATAATTGATGAACTTCA
>SBHH01000057.1 GCA_006226265.1 Alphaproteobacteria bacterium
TGGGAGAGGGCCTTTAGAAGAACCGGTTTGCCGTCGATGAGCAGGCAGCCGCGCCGACTGATATAGGCGAAGGCCGTCGCAATCTCCCCCCGCCGCTCGCAAAGGAGGCGGAGGTTATCGAGGCGGGCGTAATCATAGTTCACGCCGATGGCTTCCGTTTCATGCATTCTTTTAAGCTCGGCTTCGTTGAGCCAGGTGATATGAACATCGCTGACCGCGCCCGGCGCATGGCAAAGCGTCGCGGCAATCGCACCATAGCCCGCATAATGCGCCGAATAGCTGCAGCAGATATCGTGAAGCTTGGCGGCCGTCACAGGAATGGCGGTTTCTGAACCCTCGCCGAACTTCCGTTTCAATTGCGCAGGCGCACCGTTGGAGCCGGAGGCGAGAACCGGGATGCGGTCTTTAAAGTCGATGTTCGGGGGAAGCGGTTCGTCCACTCCGCCTGAGAAGAGGTAGGAGCCGACCGGGCGCTCATAAGGATAGCCGAGCGCCCGGGCGATCTTTGCTGGATCAATGGGCATTTCGGGGCCTCAGCCGCCGAGGTGCATCCCGCCGTCGAGGATGATCGTCTCGCCGGTAATCATGCGTGCGCCTTCGATAAACCAGAGCGCCGCATCGGCGATATCCTCAGGTGTCGCAACGCTTTTCAAGGGGACTTTCTTGATCAGGTTCTCCTTGTAGTTGTTATAGGTCGCCTCTCCATATCCCTGAAGGAGCCAGCGGGTCTCGATGAAACCCGGGCAGATCGCATTGACGCGGATTTCAGGGCCCAAAGTTCGGGCAAGCGCCTTGGTCATGGAATTGAGCCCACCCTTGGAGGCGACATAGGCGATACTGGAGCCAACGCCATGGGTCCCCGCGACGGAGGAAATCATGACGACGGAGCCTGCGCCCGTTTCGCGCATATAGGGGGCGACGGCGCGGGTCATCTGGAACGGACCCACGGTATTGACGGCATAGATATCCTGAAAATCCTGCGCCGAGAGACCGTCGAGGTCGTTATGGGCGACGAATTTGGTGCGGCCCGCGTTATTGACGAGGGCGTCGATGCGGCCCCATTTGTCCATGGTGGCTTTCGCCATGGCGCGGCAGTCCTCGTCCTTCGACACATCCGCCTGGTAAAGCAGGGTTTCAACGCCCCTGGCGTCGCATTCCTTCTGGGTTTCCTCGGCCTCTTTCAGGCTGCGGGTATAGTTGATGACGACGTTATAGCCTTTTTCCGCAAGCGCGAGGGCAATCCCGGCGCCCGCGCCGGTGGCGGAACCCGTGACGATGGCGACCTTGTTTGATGAACTCATGACGTTTCCCGTTTTTTCTTCTGTGGTAGGCGGACCCTAGACTAGCGAAAAAGGGCCCGCCGGTACAACGGAAAAGACGCAACGGGAACAGGGGGTATTCACGAAGGCGAAGGTGCGGGCGTTTCGTTTTGCTTGGAGAAGCCGCCTGTTATTGCCTTGCCGATCAGGATGCCGACCGCCATCGCAATGACGAAGACGAAGATTTTTATATTTCCGTAGGCAAGGGAACTGAGCGCCGGCCCGGGGCAGAGGCCGCCAAGACCCCAGCCGAGACCGAAGAGCGCGGCCCCCGCAACAAGGCGCGTATCGATGTCCTTTCGGTTGGGAAGCGAAAAGCTGCCACCAAAGAGCGGCTGGCTCCGTTTCAAAATCAGGCGGAAGCTGACAAGTGTGACAATCAGGCCGCCCCCCATGACGAAGGCAAGGCTCGGGTCCCAGTTGCCGGTGAGATCGAGAAAGCCGATGACCTTGCCGGGGCTCACCATGCCTGAAAGGGCGAGGCCGAAGCCGAACAGAATACCGGAGAGAAGGGCAATGATATTACGCATTGGGTCAGCCTCCCGTAGCTGTGCGGACAACAAAGACGGTGATGACGGCAACCACCATGAAGGCGATCGTCGCGGTGATGGAACGGACCGACAGGCGGCCGATCCCGCAGATGCCATGGCCGCTGGTGCAGCCGGAACCGATAGTGGTTCCCATGCCGACCAGAAGACCTGCGACAATCAGCAGGATCAGATGGCTTGTCTCCTGAAATCCGTAGGGGTTGATATTGAGGAAAGAGAGGTTGCCGCCGAGCACCGGAAAGAGGGCGGCACCGACCACCAGTCCGGCCACGAAAAGCGCCCGCCAGAGAATATCGCCGGATTTTGCAGGCAGAAGCCCGCCGAAAATCCCGCTGATCCCGGCGATGCGGCCGGAGAGGAGAAGTAGCGTTGCGGAAAGGCCGATGACAATTCCGCCCGCAAGAGAACTGTAGGGAGTAAAATGTTCCATCTTGGCTAACCTCCTCCGTCACTCAGTCCGTGCAATAAAGATCGTATAAAAGGGAGATAACGCGCTCAGCCTCGTTTCCGGCAAGCGCGTAATAAATTGTCTGGCCATCGCGCCGCGTCCGGACCAGCCCGTCCTTTCGGAGGAGGGCGAGTTGCTGCGAAACCGATGCCGGAAGCATTTCGAATGTCCCGGCAAGGGAATTTACCGAAATTTCCCCTTCCCGGATCTTGCAAAGCAGCATCAGCCGAGTTTCACTCGACAGGGCTTTCATCAGGGTGCTTGCCTGGCTGGCGGCGCGTTGCATCTCATTTATATTCATGATTGTATATCTACATATTTATAGATATATTGTCAA
>SBHH01000083.1 GCA_006226265.1 Alphaproteobacteria bacterium
CATGGGGACGGGGACCGGCGTAGTCACCAAGACCAAGCCGAAAACCAAAAAGCCTTCCATGTGGCGTGTACTTCTTCTCAATGATGATTACACACCGATGGAATTTGTCGTCTATGTCTTGCAGAAATTTTTCAATATGGATGAGCAGACGGCCGTTCAGGTCATGTTGCATGTCCATCAGAAGGGGGTTGGGAACTGCGGCGTTTTTCCCTACGAAGTAGCGGAAACCAAGGTCGCTCAGGTAATTGACTATGCGCGGGAAAACCAGCATCCCCTGCAATGTACGATGGAGAAAGAATAGTGCCCGGATTTTCCAATTCACTAGAAGAAACCCTGCATCGCGCCATGGCCCTGGCGACTTCGCGGCGCCATGAATTTGCGATGCTGGAGCACCTGCTTTTCTCCCTGACCGAAGATCAGGACGCGGCGGCCGTCATGCGGGCCTGCAACGTCGATATCGATCTGTTGCGGAACGATCTGGAAAGTTTCATCACCGACGAACTTGACGATCTTGTCATGGATGGCTTTGTCGAGGCGCGCCCGACGCTGAGCTTCCAGCGGGTGGTACAGCGTGCGCTGATCAATGTCGAAAGCTCCGGCCGCGAGGAAGTGACCGGCGCCAACGTGCTGGTCGCTATCTTCTCCGAACGCGAAAGCCATGCCGCCTATTTCCTGCAGAAGCAGGAAATGACCCGCCTCGATGCTATCAGCTATATCAGCCATGGCGTCGCCAAGGCGCCCGGCAAGGAAGCGACCCGCGCCATTCGCGGTGTCGAGGGGGAATACAAGCCTGAGAAAGAAGCCTCCGCCTCCCAGCCCGAGGAGGAGAAACCGGAAAATCTTGAGGCGCTCGATGCCTATTGCGTGAACCTTAATGAAAAAGCCTCGGCGGGCAAGATCGATCCGTTGATCGGCCGCTCTGACGAGGTTGATCGCACCATCCAGATCCTTTGCCGCCGGTCCAAGAACAACCCGCTTTATGTGGGCGATCCGGGCGTCGGCAAGACGGCGATTGCTGAAGGGCTCGCGCGCCGCATCGTCCATGGCGATGTGCCTGCGGTGTTGCTGCCGGCGGTCATCTATTCGCTCGATATGGGCTCGCTCCTCGCGGGCACGCGCTATCGCGGCGATTTCGAGGAACGGCTAAAGGCCGTGATATCGGAGCTAGAAGGGCTCGATAACGCGATCCTCTTCATCGACGAGATCCATACCATCGTCGGCGCGGGCGCGACCAGCGGCGGCGCGATGGATGCTTCCAATCTTTTGAAGCCCGCCCTTGCAAGCGGTGCGATCCGCTGCATCGGTTCGACTACCTACAAGGAATTCCGGGGTCATTTCGAAAAGGACCGGGCGCTTCTCCGGCGCTTCCAGAAGATCGACGTGCGCGAACCCTCTGTTGAGGACAGCATCAAGATCCTGAAGGGCCTGAAACCCTATTTTGAGGAATATCACAAGATCCGCTACACGGCGGAAGCGATCCGGACCGCAGTCGAACTGTCGGCCCGCTATATCAACGACCGCAAGCTGCCGGACAAGGCGATCGATGTGATTGATGAGGTCGGCGCGGCGCAGATGCTAAAGGCCGAGAGCCGCCGCAAGAAGACCATCGGCGTCAAGGATGTCGAGGCGGTCGTCGCCAAGATGGCCCGGATCCCGCCGAAATCCGTCTCGAAGGAGGATACGGAAAGTCTGCGCAAACTCGATGTGGAGCTTTCCCGCGTCGTCTTCGGCCAGGATGCCGCGATCCAGGCGCTCGCAAGCTCCATCAAGCTGGCCCGGGCGGGCCTGCGGGAGCCTGAAAAGCCGATCGGCTCTTATCTCTTCTCCGGTCCGACCGGCGTCGGCAAGACGGAAGTCGCGCGTCAGCTCGCCTCCATCATGGGGCTGGGCCTGATCCGCTTCGATATGTCGGAATATATGGAACGGCATACGGTAAGCCGCCTGATTGGCGCCCCTCCGGGCTACGTCGGCTTCGATCAGGGCGGTCTTCTGACCGACGCCATCGACCAGCAGCCGCATGCGGTTCTCCTCCTCGACGAGATCGAGAAGGCGCATCCGGACCTCTTCAACATCCTGCTGCAGGTCATGGACCATGGCAAGCTGACCGATAATAACGGCAAGCAGGTGGACTTTAGGAATGTCGTGCTGATCATGACGACCAATGCCGGTGCCCATGAGATGACCAAGCAGGCCATCGGCTTTGGCGCAGGCATGCGCGAAGGCGAAGATGAAGAGGCGATCAAGCGTCTCTTCACGCCGGAATTCCGCAACCGTCTCGATGCGATCATCCCGTTCGCGGCGCTGCCGCCGGAGGTTGTCTCGCGGGTTGTCGAGAAATTCGTGCTGCAGCTTGAAACCCAGCTGCAGGATCGCAACGTCACGATCTCGCTTTCCGATCCGGCCGCAAGCTGGCTCGCCGAGAAGGGCTATGATGTCAACTATGGCGCCCGGCCGTTGGCCCGCGTCATTCAGGAAAACATCAAGAAGCCTTTGTCGGAGGAACTTCTGTTCGGCAAGCTTGCAAAGGGCGGGCATGTCACGGTCGGCCTGAAGGCGGGCGAGCTCACCTTCAAGATCGAAAGCGCGGAGGATATCAATCGTCGCGACGCCGCCGACAAGCGCAAAAAGAAGAAGGGCC
>SBHH01000005.1 GCA_006226265.1 Alphaproteobacteria bacterium
CTTTCGGTCCGACATGTTCGGAGAGAAGCATGCCGCAATAATGTCCGACGGCATCATCGGCTATTGCCTGTGGCGCCGGCGCGTTGTCAGCTTCATCATTGCAGGCGCCAAGCAAGACCAGGCAGATCAGATAGAGGCATATTCTCCCTGAAAATCTCATGACGATCTCCGTCGGAACAAAGCGCAAGTAGCCGTAAGCGGTACAATAACCCAGACAATGAGAAGGAGGATAAGGGCGAACGCCGGCACCGCCTGATCCGCCCGCAATCCGGACATTCCCGACAGCAGGGCAGTTTCGGAATTTGTCGACAGGTTAAACATGCGATAGGCATCGGACGGACTCGCCATCATAATCCACTTGACTGCATCTTCACTGACGATACCGGCAACGTTCGAGGCAAGAATGCCAAGCAACGCCATATCGAACAGCACAACGAACACCAGCCAGACGCCGATTGCCCCCGCAGCAGCTGTGCCGCGATCGCGTGTCAAGACGCTCAACAAAAGGCCGAGAGAAAGAAACACGCCGCCCAGCAGAATGGAGGAAATCAGCAGCTTGACAAAAATATTCCACTCCTGATCTGCGAGTGGAATGTCGCCGGTTGCGGCAATTGCAAGGGTTGCGATGCCATATCCGACAATGATCGCAAATGATAGAATACAGAATTGACCGAGAAATTTGCCAAGCGCAATTGCCGGCTTGGATATGGGATAGGCAAGCAGCAGCGTAAGGGTTCCCCGCTCCTCTTCGCCGACGATGCTGTCATAAGACAGCAGCAGGGCAATAAGCGGTATAAAGAAGATGCCGAGCGATGAAAGGCTAACCACGGTGACCGCCAACGGGCTGATATTGGTCGTGCCAACGGGCGCACTGCCAAGAAGCGCGAGGATAAGCGCAAAGGCCGCCATAACAACGGTCATGACTGCGATCCATTTATTACGGTAGCCGTCCCGGATTTCTTTATGTGCCAAAATAAGGATATTACGCATGATGACATCCCGGCTGTACAGGGCACGAATAGGCATTGAATACCTGCTCAAGCGTCGGATCGATCAATTCGATATCCGTAATCGCTAATCCCTTTGCCATGATTTTGCGCAGGATTTCGACTTTTTGATCAGGCAGACATCGGAGCACAATTTTCTCAGCAGAGAAGCGCTCGATCCTCGCACCTTCCGCAAAGGCCACCGCAATGGCATCACAGCTTTCCGGCGGCGCCGTAATCCCGATCCGTGAGCGCATACCGATTTGATGGCGCAGTTGCGGAATTGTTCCTTGCGCCGCCATAGCCCCCTCATTGAGAATGGCCACCCGGTCAATCCGGTCATCCAGTTCCGTCAACACATGGGAGGAAATCAGGATGGCCGCGCCGCTCTTCTTTTCCTCATCAATAATTTTATAGATATTTTGTCGCGCGACGGGATCGAGTCCGGTCGTCGGCTCGTCCAAAACCAGCAATTTCGGCCGACCCAGCAAGGCTTGCGCAATACCAAGCCGCTGGCGCATTCCTTTTGAATATGTTCCGACCCGTTGATCCACCGCAGCATGGAGATCGACACGTTCGAAATATTCATCAAGTTTATTGGCCGGGAGCCCTTTCAGTCGCGCATAAAAGGCCAGAGTTTCGCGGCCGGTTAGTGTTTTCTGGAATAGAACCTGCTCCGGCAGAAAGCCTATGGAACAGCGCAATTTGCTGAAGTCCCGCATCGCCGGATCATGATGCAGCACCCTCACCTCGCCCGCGCTCGGTTTGATAAGCCCGAGAATAACCTTGATCAGGGTCGTCTTGCCCGCACCGTTATGTCCGACCAGTGCCAGACATTGACGCTCGGGAAGGGTCAGCGAAATATCCTTTATGGCCCACTTTTTTCCAAAGGACTTGCCAATATTCAGAAGTTCAATTGCGGGAAAAATGTCCATTTTCATGATTTGCTTCCATCAACCAATCGCTCCGGAATTTTCATCAGCGGGGCGCTATCAACCACACCTCCCGGATGCAGCGCCGGAAAGCTCCCTTGCGCATATTTCAGGATCTGCACCGCGGGGCTGTTCATAAGAAGCCGGGCTGAAGGATACTGCCAGATGATCCGATCCGTCAGATCATTGGGACGATAGATGCTGTCCGCAATACCGTTGCGATCCAGATCCATTGCAACCTGATCAGACCAGTAGTTGCCGACGCCGTCTTTCGACCATTCCAGCCATCTGGTCCCAACATATTTCACCTGATTCCGGTTGTTCACAAACGCGTTGTGCGTAATGACGTTATCTTCAGAACCCGCCGTGAAATGGATGCCGATATCGCAATCCGACAAAAGATTTTCCTGAAAGATATTCTTATTGGAATTATAAATGAAAATGCATTTTTTCGTGCCGCCGCGCACCTTGTTATCTCTGGCGGTAATATGGTTTGCGTAATTGAACATAAAGCCCTGGTCCCGATCCCGCTCGGAAAGATTGTCATCCACCTTCAGGTCGTTTGAAGACATGATCGCATATCCGATGTGATTCCGGTAAGAACGATTGCCGATAAGCTCGCTGTAGTTGGTATACATGTAGTGGATCGCAAACCGCAGATCGCGCATCCGGTTATCCCGGAAAATATTTTTTTTGCTTGTCGTCACGAATATGCCG
>SBHH01000097.1 GCA_006226265.1 Alphaproteobacteria bacterium
AAGGGTCCTTGTCCTCCGACATCAGGGCAATCGCGGCCAGCACCGGCACACCCGGCTGACACACCGCCATGACATGCACATCCGGACCCAAAATATTCAGATAATCGCGGATATAGTCGATATAATCGTCAAGATCGAAACGCCCTTCGAACAAAGGGACATGCGCCGCATCGCGCCAGTCGGTGATATAGACGTCATGATCCTGGATCATCGTCTCGACCGTGCCGCGCAAGAGCGTCGCAAAATGCCCGGACATCGGCGCGACAATCAAAAGTTTCGGATCCTCCCGCGTGGTATCCCGGCGGAAATGCTTGATCTGGCAGAAGGTCTTGCGGTGGAGGACTTCCTCGTTCACCGCAACGCGTCGCCCGTCCACTTCCGTTTCGGTAATATTGAAAGACGGCTTGCCATGATATTGCGTCGTTTCCGAAAAAAGGTCGAACCCGGCGGCAAGCGTCTGCGCCTGGGGCGTTTCGGAAATCGGGTTAAAGGGGTTTTTCAGGATCTGCGAATAGAGCTGGGCGGCCATACGGACGGGGGACAACGCCAGTTTCTGCATTTCGTTGAGCTGGTAAAGCACGAACTACTCTCCTTGGTAATCGGGTCGCCCGGCGGGCAAGAGTCCCGCGAAAGGCGGCGGCGAGGGGGCAACTTCTTTCGCTGCAGTGCAGCATAATATAGAGAAATTGTCAAAATTGTCAGCAATAATTGCAATAGTAAGCCTAATCCGTTAACAATTGCATCAACAAACTGCGGTTTTTTTGCATAGCGGTATAGGGATGTAGTAATGCGGTTCTGGTGTTGCGCAATTGCCCTGTTGATGGTGCTGGGCGGCACGGCCCTCGCCGATCAGGTTCTGTTCGGGGAGGATCAGGTCTTTACCGACGCAACGCGCGGCAATGCGGCCGGGGTCGAGGAATTCCTGCTGACCGGCAACAACCCCAATATCCGCGACCGCAAACATGTCCCGCTAATCATCTATGCGGCAATTTCAGGCAGTGAAAAGACCGTTCTTACCCTGATCAAACATTCCGCCCAGATTGACCTTGCGGATGATACGGGCAATACCGCCCTGATCCAGGCGGCCGCCTATGGCTGGTCGAAGATCATCACCATTCTACTGGACCATGGCGCGGATATCGATGAGGGGAACCGGCAGGGCGAGACGGCCCTCATCAAGGCCGCGAAGGGCGGCCATGTCGCGGCCGCGCGGGTTTTGCTTGAAAAAGGCGCTGATCCGGAACTGGCCGATTTCACCGGCCGCACACCGCTCGATCATGCGCGCCAGAGCCGGAACCCCGAAATGATCCATCTCATGGAAAAGGCGGCCTCCTGACCGCCTTTTCGCACATCCGCGTGTCGTTATCGTTTTTCTGTTTTTATTTTATTTTGCTTCAGCGGCCTTCAACGCATCGCGAAGGCCCGTGGACTGCGGATTATTGACGGTCCGGTCGATCACGGCCTGCTGCACCGTGACGGGGCGGCCGTAATAGGCATCATCCCAGCTGTCCTTCGGCGCGAGGATAGATCCTTCGACCGACGCACCGATGAAAAGCCCCTTGGCATTGGCGAAGGAGAAGACATCGACATTCAAGTTGGTCGTGGTTGCGGCCCCCACTGTGGTGCCGACCGGGCCGACCGCCGCGCTCAGATCACCGCCAAGCTTGACCTTGTTGTCGATCACGGCCTGCAGGCCCTTTTCCGTCATGATGACGAGGACAAGCTCCTTCGCCTCGGCGCCGAACTGCAGGCCAATGCTGCCCTGACCCATGCCGTAGAAGGCCGGCGAGGACCAGTTGCCCGCGGCATCGCGGCTCAAAAGCACGCCACTACCGCCGGCTCCACCGACGAAAAAGCCCGCCTTCAGAACCTGCGGAAAGATCACGACGCCCTTGGAGACGGCCAGAAGCCGCCGGAATTGCGTCATGTCTGACTGGCGGCCCATGGTCTGGATGGTAAATTTTGCCCGCTCGACAAGCTGATCCTGATCCTGCCCGGCGAACGCGGGGGAAAGGGAGGCAACCAGCAGCGCTGAGGCTGCCGCGATTGACAGGATAAATCGTCTGATCATAGAGACCGGCTTGGCCATATCGGTATCCTTTCAACGAACCGGTAAAAGCATAACTCTTGCTTTAAGTAACACAGTAATCGTGGCTATTATATGTCAGGCAAACGGGCAAACCGGCGACAAGGTTCCAAATAAAAGCCGCCTGAATGGAAAAAGAGATGTCAGAAAAAAACCAGCTCGAAAAAGAGGTCGATTCCGTCATTCTCGCGGCAAGCGGGATGCGCCTGCAAACGCTGGTTTATATCCGCTGGCTGGCGGTGATGGGGCAGGCTTTTACGGTCTTTACCGTGCATTTCGGCTTCGGCTACAGCCTGCCACTGGTCCCGGTCGCGACCCTGATCGGGGCCAGTGCGCTGTTGAACCTGCTGGTGGGATTGAGCCAGCGCTCGACCGCCCGGCTTGCCGACAAGGGCGCGGTTCTCTATCTTTTCTACGATATCCTGCAGCTTTCAGGCCTGCTCTATTTTACCGGCGGGCTGACCAACCCCTTCTCGATCCTGCTCCTGGTGCCAGTCACCATTTCGGCGACCAACCTGTCGCGCGGCGGCACGCTTTTTCTCGGGGGC
>SBHH01000233.1 GCA_006226265.1 Alphaproteobacteria bacterium
TAATCAGCCATCTTGAATTGCCGGGATTTAGATTTTATAATGGTCAGACCAATTAAAAATGAATGCGCGAAATGACGCATCGCAAGAGGGAAGGCGGATCACAAAATGGGAGCACTTAACGGCGTTCGCATCGTGGAATTTGGTGGCATTGGCCCTGGACCCTTTTCCGCGATGATGCTGGCGGAAATGGGGGCGGAGGTCTTGCGGCTTGACCGGGTTCAACCGAGCGATCTCGGGATCGCGCGGGAAACAAGATTTGACATCACACAGCGCAGCCGCCCCTCCGTCGCGCTCGACCTTCAGACCAGTGCGGGGCGGGAAGCGGCGCTTCGTTTGATCGAGCAGGCAGATGCCTTGATCGAAGGATATCGTCCCGGCGTGATGGAACGTCTTGGCCTTGGCCCGGATATTTGCCTGTCCCGAAACCCGGCCCTGGTTTATGGGCGGATGACGGGCTGGGGGCAGACCGGGCCTTTAGCGCAGTCTGTCGGGCATGATCTCAACTATCTCGCCCTTTCCGGCATTTTGAGCAAGATCGGACCCGAAGAAAAACCGGCTATTCCGCTCAGCCTGATCGGCGACTATGGCGGCGGCGCCATGTTCCTGTCGCTCGGGGTTGTTGCGGCTCTTTTCGACGCGCGCGAGTCCGGGCGGGGACAGGTGGTCGATGCCGCCATGGTTGACGGCATCACGACCCTTTTTTCAAGCGGCTTTGGCAGCAAGGCAAGCGGCGAACTGGTTGATCGGCGCGAGAGCAACAGCGTTGATGGCGGCGCGCCCTGGTATGGCGTCTACGAGACCAAGGACGGCCGCTTTATCACCATCGCGCCGATTGAGCGGAAATTCTACCGGAACCTTCTGGAGTTATTGGGGCTGGGACTGTCGCTTCTCGACAGCCAGTTCGACCGCAGCCAATGGCCAGCTTTGCGGCAGCGCTTCGAAGAAATATTCAGGACCAAAACCCGCACTGAATGGGAGGCGATCATGGAAGGGCATGAAATCTGCTTTGCGCCCGTTCTGACGCTGGAGGAAGCCATGCATCATCCGCATATGACGGCGCGAGGAAGATATGCCGAGATTGGCGGAATCCGGCAGCCCGTCCCGGCACCAAATTTCAGCCGCACCCCTTCGGAAATCCGGATGCCTCCCCGCCCTGCGGGCGCGGATAGTGAGGTGGCGCTCGCGAACTGGGGGTTCAGCCGGTCTGAAATTGCGAGGTTGATCGAAGAGGGCGTTGTGGTCTCCGCCGGTCAACAGGCGGATGGATAGATCAGGTCGATACAGGCTTCACAATAACAAGAACAGAGGGGGCGGGAGCAGAGGAATGGCAGATAAGAATATGAGCGGCGTTCGCGTGCTGGATTTTTCGACGATGATCGCGGGACCCTATTGTACCCGGCTATTGACCGACTGCGGGACCGAAGTGATCAAGCTGGAACCGCTTGGCGGGGATGATATGCGCAAAGGCCAGCCAAGCCGGGAGGGGAACAGTACGGTTTTCGGACATTTGAATTGCGGCAAGAAAAGCATTGCGGTCGATCTTAAAAGCCCGGAGGGCGCGGCTCTCGTCCGCGAACTTGTCGCGGAATGCGATGTGGTCGTTGAAAATTTCCGGCCCGGCGTGATGGACCGGCTGGGCCTCGGCTATGAGAGCCTGTCGGCGGAAAATCCGGCCCTCATCTATTGCGCAATCTCGGGATACGGACAGGAGGGGCCGCGCGCGTCCCAGCCCGCCTATGCGCCGATTGTCCATGCGGCCAGCGGCTATGACATGACCAATTTTCATTATCAGGGGGATGCGGGGAAGCCGGCCCAGACCGGAACCTTCATCGGCGATGTGCTAGTTGCCGTCTATGCGTTCGGCGCCGTGCAGACCGCCCTTCTGAACCGGGAGCGCACGGGGAAGGGCACCCTCGTCGATGTGGCGCTGATGGATTCCATGATCAGTCTTCTGATTTATGAATGCCAGAAAGCGCAAATTCCGGTCGCAAGCGAACGGCGGCTCTATGGCCCGTCCGTTACGCGCGATGGATATGTCAATGTCGCCGCGATCACGCAGCGGAATTTTGAGAACCTGGCGGCGGCAACCGGCCATTCCGAATGGCTGCAGGATGATCGCTTCGCCACCATCACGGCGCGATCAAGATTTTGGCAGGAGCTGGCCGTTGAGGTCGAAGGATGGACAAGCCGTCATACTTGCGCGGAATGCGAGGAAATTCTCGGGAAAGCCGGGGTGCCCTGTTCGCGGTATCTGGAAGTGGAGGATGTGATAGAGGATCCGCAGATCAAAAGCCGCGGTGTCTTTGCCGAAGCGGTCGACGCCGCCGGATCCTTCCTTGTTCCGAATGCGCCGTTCAAATTTTCCGATGGCAGTGTTCATCTGTCGCCGAAAGTCCCGCAGCTCGGGGAAGATGCGGGATATGTTTTTGGCACGCTGCTCGGCCGGGATGAGGCTGCGCTCGGCAGGCTTGCCGATGCCGGAATTATTGTTCGCTAGGCTGGCCGGTTGTTGCCCGGCTCAGCTCAAGTCCAGTTGTAAAGTTTACTGGGCAGGTTTTTGGTTAGAACCGGGTCGTGGCGTTTCTTTTTCCAACCCGATACAAGGTCGTAGCCGTCTTCTTTAATCAT
>SBHH01000115.1 GCA_006226265.1 Alphaproteobacteria bacterium
GTAAACGTAAAGAGGAAAAGCGAAACCGGCTGCTGGCCGCCGCCCGCCACCTCTTCGTAACTAAAGGCTACCACGAAACACGACCCCAAGATATTGCCCGCGCCGCTGATGTCGCTCATGGCACGTTCTACAGCTATTACACCGACAAGCGGGAGATTTTCCTGGCCTTTGCCAGCAACGCGCAGGAAGACCTCCATTCCTTCGTTCAGGAACGCACGCCGGAGGTGGAGAGTTTTGAGGAATATATCCGCTACAGCCTGACTGCCATTCAAGAGTTCGCTGAACAGAATCCTGGCCTGCTTCGCTCCGCGCTCGTCGATACCAAACTCTTTGATCCGACCGATAGCACGTCCAAGGAAGTTCGGAGCCGGTTCGCGGCGGGTTTTGTCATGCGTCTTCGCGCGGCCTGCGAGACGGGGGAGCTTTATGACGATATTGATCCCGACGTGATCGGCCATGCCATGATGGGTATCTTGCAATTCTCTGCCCCGCTTGCCTATCGCAAGGGACAGAGCCGGCAGGAATTCGTCAATCACATGAGCCGCTTCCTGACCCGTGCCCTCGTGAAATCGCCGAAGATGATGGCATGAGAGCCGTCCCTCTGGCGATCAATCCCAGGGACCCCTTTTATCCGAGCTTTCCTGCGGCGGTGCTGTGTAGGGCGTTGACCCCTGCCCTGCATATTTAGGCGCGTACCGATCCGATCGGCTATCACGTTGCCTGGCAGGCGTTAAATTTGAGGCAAGCTCCATCAGCCGGGCAATCCGGTTTCCGGTTGCGGGATGGGTCGAGAAAAGATTATCCGCCCGTTGGCCATGCAGGGGATTGACGATAAACAGACTGGCGGAGGCCGGATTTCTTTCCGCCGCATGGTTTTCGATCTCGGCCGCGCCGCGCTCCAGTTTCTTGAGCGCGCGGGCCAGCCATTCAGGATTGCCGCAAATCTCTCCGCCCGTGTGATCGGCCGAATATTCGCGGGTCCGGCTGATCGCCATCTGCACCAGCATGGCCCCTAATGGCGCGAGGATCATGATCGCCAGCATGCCGATAAAGCCGCCATTATTGTTCCGGTTGCCGCCAAAGAAAAAGGCGAAGTTCGCCAGCATGGAAATCGCGCCCGCAATGGTCGCCGTCACGGTCATGGTGAGGGTATCGCGGTTCCGGATATGGGCCAGTTCATGAGCAAGGACGCCGGTCAGTTCCTCCCGATCCAGAAGGCGCAAAATCCCGCGCGTGACGGCCACGGCGGCATTTTCCGGATTTCGGCCCGTCGCAAAGGCATTCGGCTGCGGATTATCCATGATATAGACGCGCGGCATGGGAAGACCGGCCTTTGTCGCCAGATCCCGCACGATCCCAACCAGCTCCGGCGCCTCGGAGGCATCGACTTCCCGCGCCCCATACATGCGAAGGACCATCTTATCCGAATTCCAGTAGGCAAAGCCGTTCATGAGGACCGCGATCACAAGCGCAATCATCATGCCGGAAGTCCCGCCGATCAGGAAACCGACGCCCAGGAATAGCGCGGTAATCGCCGCGATCAGCAAACCCGTCTTGAAATAATTCATATATTCCCGTCCATAATCAAGCGCATCCAACGCACTTATTATGTATGCACGGAACAGGCGCCGATCAAGCGCTTCGAGGGCCGGAAAGTGTTACATAAAATAACCATCAAAATGCCCAGATTCGAACAAAAGCGACCCCCAGATGCAGATTTACCGGTTAGGTGCCGGTTACCGGCAGCCGGTAAGTCTAAGGGAGGTTCACTGTAACTTGCAATAACCCCATTGCAGGAAACAGTGAGAGGCCGGGGGTGGAAGCGTTGGTTCATGGTCTCCCATCCCCGGTCGCACATGGTCGCGTATCCTGTATCCGTAGCGTGCAACAGCCGGTGATCGCCCCCTGGTCACCGGCTTTTTTGCATTGGCATGTTTTGGCCGCAATGTTCTGGTTATTTCGGGGCAAATCAGGCGGCCTTGCCGATCATATCCCGGATTGCCGCGACCGCCGCCTCCCCCTTGGAGGCATCGGGCCCGCCCGCCTGCGCCATGTCGGGCCGACCGCCGCCGCCCTTCCCGCCCAGCATTTCGGAACCTGCCCGGACCAGATCGACGGCGTTATATTTCTCCGTCAGGTCTCTGGTCACGCTCACGACGATGGAGGCTTTGCCGTCATTATCGGCGATCAGCACGATCACACCGCTTTCAAGGTCCTTCTTGATCTCGTCGGCCATGGGTTTGAGGTCCTTCGGCGGTACATCGCCAAGCAGCCGGGCGACAAGCGCGACATCGCCGATTTTCTCAACCGCGTCCTGTTTCGCCGGGCCTGCGGTCGCGAGTTTCTTACGGGTATCGGAAAGTTCCCGTTCCAATTTTTTTCGCTCATCGAGGAGGTGTTGAATGCGGGCGCCAAGCTCCTGCGGCGCGGTTTTAAGGACCGAGGCCGCATCATGCAGCATTTTCTCGCGCTCATTCACGTAATTAAGGGCGGAAGCTCCGGCCACCGCCTCGATCCGGCGGACACCGGCGGCAAGGCCGCCTTCGCTGATAATCTTGAGAAAGCCGATATCGCCCGTGCGCGCGACATGGGTGCCGCCGCAAAGTTCCGTCGAATAATTGCGGTTCGCGCCTTTCGCCGCATCGAGGCCGCCCATGGAGACGACGCGGACTTCCTCGCCATATTTCTCCCCGAACAGGGCCATGGCGCCCGCCTTGATGGCTTCTTCCGGCGTCGTCAGATGCACGGAGACATCCGCATTGATACGGATGCGGTCATTGACGGCCTTTTCTACGGCGCGGATTTCCTCCTCGCTCATCGCTTTCTGATGCGAGAAGTCGAAACGGAGCCGGTCCTCGGCAACGAGGGAGCCTTTCTGCGTCACATGATCGCCAAGCTTCTGGCGCAACGCCTCATGCAGCAGATGGGTTGCCGAGTGATGCGCCCGGAGCGCGGCCCGGCGCGCGGCGTCGATATGGCTTTCCACTTCATCGCCCACATGAAGCACGCCTTCCTTGACGCGGCCCATATGGATATGGATGTCCTGTTTCTTCTGGGTATCGGTAATCTCGACAAGAAGACCGTCCGCGCCCTTCAAGACACCGTGGTCGCCTTCCTGACCGCCGCTTTCCCCGTAGAAGGAGGTCTGGTTGAGAACGACCATAACCTCATCGCCCGCTTTCGCGGTCTCAACTTCCTTGCCGCCCTTCACGATGGCCTGAACCTGGCCTTCCGCGAAATCCGTCTGGTAGCCGAGGAATTCCGTCGCGCCAATGCGCTGATGCAGATCGAACCAGAGCTGATCCGTCGCGGCCTCGCCGGAGCCGGACCAGGCGGCGCGGGCCGCTTCCTTCTGGCGCTTCATGGCAGCATCGAAGCCAGCCTCGTCAAGGGCGCGGTTCTGGCCCCTCAAAATGTCTTTCGTGAGATCGAGCGGGAAGCCGAACGTATCGTAAAGTTTGAAGGCCACCTCGCCCGGCAGCGCCGCGCTGGAGCCAAGCTTCCCGGTTTCGTCTTCAAGGAGTTTCAGGCCGCGATCGAGTGTTTCCTTGAAGCGGGTTTCTTCAAGTTTCAGAGTTTCGGTAATGAGGCTTTCCGCGCGGTGAAGTTCCGGGAAGGCCTCTCCCATTTCCGAGACGAGCTTCGGGACCAGTTTCCAGATCATCGGCTCCTTCGCGCCCAGAATATGCGCATGGCGCATGGCGCGCCGCATGATCCGGCGGAGCACATAACCGCGCCCTTCGTTCGACGGCAACACCCCGTCGGCCACAAGGAAGGCGGAGGAACGCAAATGATCGGCAATCACGCGGTGGGAGACTTTAAACTCCCCGTCCGGATCGACGCCGGACACATGGGCGGAAGCCTCGATCAGGCTCCGCATCAAATCGATATCATAATTGTCATGCTTGCCCTGCAGCACGGCAGTGATGCGCTCCAGCCCCATGCCGGTGTCGATGGAGGGACGCGGCAGGTTCTCGCGCTTGCCACCCGCATATTGCTCGAACTGCATGAAGACGAGGTTCCAGATTTCGATGAAGCGGTCGCCGTCCTCATCCGGGCTGCCGGGAGGGCCGCCCGGGATCTTGTCTCCATGATCGAAGAAAATTTCCGAACAGGGGCCGCAAGGACCGGTATCGCCCATCGACCAGAAGTTATCGGACGTCGCGATGCGGATGATCTTGTCATCGGAAAGGCCGGAAATTTTCTTCCAGTGACCGACCGCCTCATCATCATCATGATAGACGGTGACCAGCAGCTTATCCTTCGGCAGGCCAAATTCCCTGGTCAGCAGGTTCCAGGCAAGCTCGATCGCGCGTTCCTTGAAATAGTCGCCGAAGGAAAAATTGCCGAGCATCTCGAAAAAGGTGTGATGGCGCGCCGTATGGCCGACATTTTCAAGGTCGTTATGCTTGCCCCCTGCGCGGACGCATTTCTGCGTCGTAACCGCGCGGTTATAGGGCCGTTTCTCCTGTCCGGTGAAGACGTTTTTGAACTGCACCATACCCGCATTGGTGAAGAGAAGCGTCGGGTCGTTCCGTGGCACCAGCGGCGAGCTTTCCACCTTCTCATGGCCATTCTCGCCAAAATAGTCGAGGAAGGAGCTGCGAATTTCTTTTGTCGTACTCATTGGGGCAATCCCGTCACCTTAAAACGGCGGAAATCGTCATTCCCGCGCCAATTCATTCATTACGCCCGCTTTTAACCTGCCCGCAGGGCACTGTCCAGTTGGTTAAGACTGGCAAAGCCCTCTCAAGCCTGATATGGAATAGCAACGGACATGGTCTGTTGATTCAAATAATAACATGGAAAGCCAATTTCCACACCAGATAAGAACCGGAACCAATACGTGACCATTATTGACAAGGAACCTGCGGAGGCCATCGAAGCCATCCGCAAGGGATTTGAAACCGCCGGATATATTTGCGACCGGCATATCGCCACCTCGATCTATCTGTCGCAAAAACTCGACAAGCCGATCCTTGTCGAAGGACCGCCCGGCGTCGGCAAGACGGAACTCGCCAAAGCCGCCTCGGAAATCTTCAACGCGCCCCTCATCCGCCTGCAATGCTATGAGGGGCTTGATGAATCGAAGGCGCTTTATGAATGGAAATACGGCAAGCAGCTTCTCTATACCCAGATTTTGAAAGAGAAGCTCGGCGATCTGCTGGAGGATGCCGTCGGCCTCGAACAGTCGATGGAAAAGCTCCATCAGTTCGGCGACAGCTTCTATTCCGAGAATTTCCTGGAGGCCCGCCCGCTTCTGCAGGCCCTGAAATCGGAGGAAAAGACGGTTCTCCTGATCGACGAGATCGACAAGTCGGATCATGAGTTCGAGGCCTATCTCCTTGAAATCCTCTCCGACTACCAGATTTCGGTTCCGGAAATCGGGACGGTGCGCGCGAAAAACAAGCCGCTCGTCTTCCTCACCAGTAACAACAGCCGCGAGATGAGCGACGCCCTAAAGCGCCGCTGCCTGCATCTCTATATTCCGTTCCCGGATGCGGATCTGGAGCGGCGGATCATCCGGACCCGCGTGCCGGAGATCGAGGAAGGCCTGCGTAACCAGCTTGTGTCCTTCGTTCAGCAGTTGCGGGGGCAGGACCTCAAAAAACTCCCGGCGGTGAGTGAAACCATCGACTGGGCGCGGACGCTCCTCCTCCTCCATGCGGACCGGCTGGATGTGGAAATGGTGCGCAACACGCTCAATATGCTTCTCAAGTTCGAGGAGGATATCGATAATGTCAGCGCCGAAGTACCCAAACTGATCGCTGTGACGCAACAAGAACTTCGCTGATGGACAAGCCGCTCGCGGAATTTATAGACATGCTGCGTCATAACGACGTGCCGGTTTCGATCGGCGAGAGCGTCGATGCGGCCGAAACGGTGCAGATGTTCGGCTATCGGGATCGCGGGCTCCTGAAACTGGCGCTTGCGCAAGTGATGGCCAAGACGATCGAGGAGCATGAGAATTTCGACCGATGCTTCGATCAGTTCTTTAGCTACAACCCGGACGGCAACCTGACAAGAGAGCCATCGAAGGAAGAGACTGAAGAAATCGACAGCACCAACCCTGCGCCGAACGGGGAAATGCCGCCCGCATCGAACGAGAATACGGTCAACAGCCCGACCTCCGGCGGCGGTGGCGGGGCCGAAGGGGTCCGAAGCGGCGAAGGCATGCCCGATCCCTCCTCCGCGTCGCTTCTCGATCTTCTGGAAACCGGGGACCGGACCGCGCTCACCATGGCGATGAATTCCGCCGCCAATGTGGTGAATTTAAGCGGTATTCTTCTCATGACCCAGCGCGGCCTCTATACCCGCCGGATCATGGAGGAAATGGGCCTCGATGCCGTGAACCGGGAAATTTCGGCGCGTCGGAAAGCCGACAATGAAGCGGGTGCCGACGAGCTTTCCGGCAAGCTCGATATCCTGTTCGAGCGGGTCCGTGATTTGGTGGAACGGCAGCTCGCCTTGACAAGTGCCGGGAAAAGCAGCCGGTTCCGACAGGATGTCCTTAAAAAAGTGCGCCTCTCGGCCATCGAGCATCGCGATTTCAAGCATATGCGCATGATCGTCCGGCGCATGGCGAAGCGGCTGACCGATCTCAATTCCCGTGTCCGCAAGGTGAAGAACCGCGGCCATCTCGATATTCGGAAAACCATGCGCCGAAATGTCGCCTATGACGGCATTCTCTTTGAAACCCATTGGAAGCAGAAACAGAAGGACCGGCCGAAAGTGATTGCGGTCTGCGACGTTTCGGGTTCGGTCGCGGCGGTCGCGCGGTTTCTGCTCCTTTTCCTCTACAGCCTTAATGAAGTGCTGCCCAAAGTACGCTCTTTCGCCTTTTCCGGCACCCTTGGTGAAATTACGGATTCCTTCGATCGCCTCGGACCGGACGAGGCTATTCCGCTCGCCATCGATACCTATGGCGGACGCTCCACCGACTATGGCCGGGCGCTTGAGGATTTGAAGGAGCTGATGTTCAACGAGATCGACAATCGCACGACGGTGATATTCCTGGGCGATGGACGGTCCAACGGTGCGGATCCGCGTGTCGATATCCTGAAAGAGATCAAGCAGCGGGCGAAGCGCGTCATCTGGCTCAATCCGGAGCGCAAGAATATCTGGGGATCGGGGGACTCAGAAATGCTGCGCATCGCTCCCTATTGCACGACCGCCGAGACCTGCAATTCGCTCAACAAGCTGGAACTGGTCATTCGCGATTTGCTTAAAACGTCATAAAACTGTATGAGCGGGTATCGTTAAGTCATTTCGAGACCCCGCCTCATGTTTCATGATATCAGTACTCCGCTTCTTATCGGCCTTATTCTCTCCCTTGCCGCAACCGGCATGATCGGCGGCACGCTCGCCGGCCTTCTGGGTGTCGGTGGCGGCATCGTCATTGTTCCTGTGCTTTACAACGTACTCCCCTTCTTCGGGATTGAGCATGAAGTCCTGATGCATGTCGCGGTTGGCACGTCGCTCGCAACCATTATCCCGACCTCCATTTCCTCCGCCCGGTCGCATTACAGGAAAGGCGCGATTGATACGGACTTGCTGAAAACCTGGGGCCCCGCCATCTTCGTTGGCGTGATTATCGGCACCGTCATTGCGGGCTTTGTCGGCTCCTTCGTGCTCACGCTTGTTTTCGCGGTTCTGGCCCTGATCGTTGCGGCCAATATGGCCTTTCGCCCGGCGAACCTCCATGTTGCGGAAAGCCTGCCAAAATCCCCGTTGAAAGAGGCCATCGCCCTTTTCATCGGCAGTTTTTCCGCCATGATGGGGATTGGCGGCGGGACTTTCTCCGTGCCGATCCTGACCCTTTTCAACTATCCGATCCGGAATGCTGTCGGGACCGCCTCGGCCATCGGGCTCATTATTGCGCTGCCGGGCACCATCGGCTTTCTTCTTTCAGGCCTCGATGCACCGGACCTGCCGGTCGGCAATGTCGGCTATGTCAATCTTCTGGGCTTCTTCGTGATCGCGCCGATGACCATCCTGTTCGCGCCGGTGGGCGCGAAAATCGCCCATACGATCAATGCCTCGCTTTTGAAAAAAGTTTTCGCTTTCTTTCTCTTCATCACCTCGATGCGGATGTTCTATAGTTTCTTCTCATGAGGGAAATTGCGGAAAAGACAGCGGCAGACTATCTTCGCGATCTTCGCTTCGTCATTTCCGCGCCCTTTCTTCTCAAGAAAAAGCCGGAGCCCGATCTTGCCGGTCATCCCGAGACTGCAGCACTTTTAAGCGCGCTTGAAGAAGATGCGGCACCGCTTTTAATATGGTTTGCGGATGGCCCGCCCCGCCGTCTCGGCCATTATTTCGAGCGATTGGTCGTTTTTTGGCTCAGAAATTTGCCTTCCGTCGAGATTATCGCCGCCAACCTTCCGCTTTATGAAGAAAAGCGCACCATCGGCGAGATCGATCTTCTTTTCCGCTTTGAGAACGTCCTTTATCACATTGAACTTGCAATCAAATTCTACCTCAACACCGGAAATCCGACCCATGCCGCCGCCTATGTCGGGCCGATGGTCAAGGATACGCTGAAGCGAAAGCTCGGCCGGCTTTACGGCCATCAACTCCCGTTGGGTCAAAGGCTTGCAAAGACACCCTATCGGGAGGAGCTTGGGATTGCAGAGGTCCCCCACCCCTTCGCCTTTGTGAAGGGAATGCTGTTTCAGCCCTTGGCCCAGGGTTTCGCGGATGATCTGCCGCCGGGAATCTCGCCCGAATGTTCTCAAGGCATTTGGTGTTGCATCCGGGAGTTGAATGAAGCGACCCCGCTGGATTTCACTCATTACCGCATTCTGTCCCGGCTTGGCTGGATATCATCGCCTTTCCAGCCGGAAGAATTGACACACGGCGGCTTACCCCAATTCAGCCAGGAAATGGCCGCCCATATTGATGAAATCCCGACACCTCACCTTGCTGCGCTTTATCAAGGGGAGCGGGAGGTTTTGCGGCTTTTTGTCACCCCGGATAACTGGCTCCTCTCAGCCCGCGAAGCGCACCCTGACGAGGCTCTTTCCGATGAGGGTTAGGGCCTCGCTGAGATCGGTCGCGCTTTCGATGCGGAAATAATGACCCTTTGAGCTCGCACATGCCTCCATCCGCGCGGACGTGCCCGCCGGGGCCAGATAATTGATGGCGAAAACCGTCACGCCGTTGGTTTTAAGCCGTGCACAGGTCGCAGTGAAAAGATCGTCTTCCGCCGCCCCGCCTGCATTGTCGGACCCGGCGATCAACAGCACGGCCTTTCGGGTCGTGTCATTGCCCCAGGCAACGGGCGAGGTCGCATCCGCCGACCAGAGGCCTTGCCAGCGGGGAGAGAGTAGCCGTTCCGCCCAAAGCAGGGCCCGCCCGGCGGCGGCCGTCCCGTTGCCGGTGAGCGAACCAAACTCTGCCTCGAAGGCCGCGGGATCGGGATCGAGCGGCAAGAGGCGTTCTGACCGGCAGTCGGCAGTTGTCGTCACGGAGAAAAGCGGAAGACCGCTCGGGATATCGAGGATGCTCGACGTTTCAAGGATAAGCGGAAACGGCGCGTCGCCGGGCGGGCTGTCGTCGCTTCCCGCCGCGCCGCTTCGCACATCGACGCACCAGCGTTGATCGTCAAGGTCGCCGGTCCAGGCGGTCAGGCCCGGCACTAATGGCGGCACCTCTGTCGGCCAGCTTCCCGTCGTAACCCAGTCCCGGTGCGGCGCGACATTGACGAGGCTGTTACCAAAGGGGAGCGCCGCAAAGCGAAGACCCGCGTCCACCCGCTTCACTGCCTTCAAATGTCCGATAAGCCTGAGAACAGCCGCCTTGATTGCCGCAAGGCGTCCATCCATCTCCAATGCCTCCGTCGCCTCGGTGGCAATGATAAGTTCCATATTCGGCATGACCTGATGGGCCGTGAGACTTGTCGAAATCGTGATGTCATCGAAGAAATTGAAGGCCCGCATCAGGGTAGTTGGCACGGCGGCGGTTGCGGTCACGGTGACCTCCCCGCTTTCAGCATCAGGGGTGACGGTTATTGTAGGCGCCGCCGGGTTGCTTCCCGCATAGGTGAATAAGGTGCCGGTTCCATAGATCCTTGTGAAAAGGCTCTCCGCCAAAGACTGCAGACTGGCTGCCTCCATAAACTGAAGGTTTCGCGCCGCCCCCGCCGTTGCCTGTTCTGTGGCCAGGGTCAGACGTGCGCGGCTGGTCGTGAGGCGTGCCGTATCCACCGCAAGCGCCGCCCCGCCGATCAAAAGGAAAAGAGTGAGACTGAAAATGACCAAGGCCGTTCCGCCTTCATCCTTCAGCAATTGACGGAACGGCAGCAATGTCATTCCTCAGGCGTCGCCCGCAAGGCAAGGCTGGAGCCGATCGCCATGACATTCGCAGAAAAAGAAGGCGCCGCGCTCGCAAGAAGGCCGGAAAGATAAAAATCTGCCGTGGGCGTAACGCAAAGCGCGACGTCAAGATTGAGCGCGGCGGCGGAGGTTGCTGCCGCCGATGGCAAGGATGCGGTGTTTGAGCTACAGGCTGTTTCGCCGAGGTTTTGCTGCCAAAGTTGAGTATGGCCATTCATGCTTGTTCGACTTGCCCTTATGGATATTGCAACGCTCTCCTCATTGGTCAGGGATTTTGCAAGTATGAGAGCGCTTGTAAAATCGGTACTTTCAAGCGCCGGAGCGGTGGCGAGACTGCTGGCGATTACGGCGGCGGCGGCCTCCGTTTTATTCTGCAGGATGACCAATCGGACGAGATCTGCACCGCCAAGGAGGATCAACATGAGCACGGGTATAAAAAGCGCAAGCTCGATCATGACCGCGCCTTTTTCGCAACTATTGAATTTCGCCTCAATCGCCATGTCGAACCATGATATCGGCGATGCGCGGCACATCGCCGTTCGCATAGAGAAGGTTGGCAAAAGGCGTGATCAGGCCGACCTGATAGCCCACATGGTATCGAATGAGCTGGTTTTCGCCCGCAAGATCCGTTGTCTCCATGGCTGTACCGAGGGCTGTATCGGCAAGACTGTCATAGGACGTCAGGGTCAGAGTGATAGCAGACGGATTGACAAGACCGGCCGCGGAAGTTGTCGCCAAAGCCTGAAGCTCCGCCTGAAGCCCCGCTTCCGTGAGGGAGGCGCGGTCCGCTATCGGCGTCTCAAGCCGGACCTTATCGGCGATCTCGGTTGCCAGATGGCGCATCCAGACATCGGCGAACAGCAGCCTTGCCACATCCACCATGGCGAACAGAAGCGCGAAGGTAAGCGGTATGACCAGCGCATATTCCACGGCCAGAGATCCGTTGCTATCGGATAAAAGAATGCTATTTTCAGCCCGCATTGCCCCGCTCCTTATCCGATCCCAGAAGCAGGTGACGGAGCGCTTTTTCATCCTTCATTTCCCGAAGAAGTGCATAGAACTGCAGATTGTTGGTTACTTCCGAGGGGTCGAGGTCAAGCGCGGCGACCCGCTTCGCGGCCTTGATATTCCCCGCGAGGCCATAGGCCATGGCAAGATTTTGCCGGTAAAGTGGAGAGGTTTTGGGACCGAACGCCAACTTCTCCAGCGTCTCGATAGCCGCATCATACTGCCCCGCCATCAGGTAGGATAAGGCGAGGTTATTACGGATATTCCCGCTTCCGGGTGCGAGGGAAAGGGCCTCGACATAATAAAGGCGGGCCGCTTCATGGGCCCCTTCCATATCCCGGGAAATGCCAAGGCCGCTTAACGCCTCCGGATTATCGGGGGCCATATTGGCCGCCTTCTCGAAATAAGTGGCGGCAGCACGCGGACGATAAAGCGCTAAATTGGTCCGCCCGAGACCGATCAGGGGTTTCGGATTTTCCGGATGATGCTCTTCCAGTTTTTCGAAAATCGTGACAGCTTCAAGCGGCGCCCCGCCCTTCAGATACGCATCTCCAAGCCGTTCAAGCAGTTCGTCATTATCCGGATCGGTTTCAAGAAGTTTCCGATAGACATCCACTGCCGCCTGATAATTTCCGGAGGTTTCCGAAATACTGGCGATTTTAAGCGCCTGGACGCGTTCCTTCTCTGCCTGTTTGGCCCCTTCCGGCGTCAGCTGCTGAAGGGAAGCGCAACCACTCAGAAAATATAAACAGAGCCCCACGAAAAGGATCAGGAAAAGCTTTTTCATGTCCCGCCTCCGATCGAGCGAAGCAGGAGAACGAACCCTGGTCCAGCGGCAAGGGCGATGACTGGCGGCAGGATCAGCAGGATCAGGGGAACGCTTAAAAGCGCCGGCATCCTTGCCGCACGGGTTTCCAGCGTCAACATGGCGGTTTTGCGGTTTTCCTCCGCCACTGCCCGAAGTGCCCCACCGACCGAGGTGCCATATCTCTCCGACTGACGAAGCGCCAGAACAAGATATTTAAGGCTGACGGACCCCGTCCTCTGTTCAAGATTGTTGAGCGCCATGGACTTGTCCGGCAGAATGCGAAACTCGTTCAAGGTGATGCGCATCTCTTGCGCAAGCGCCCGGGCGTAAGGGCCGAGCGCCTCGATCGCGCGGGATAGCGCCACTTCGAGTGTAAGGCCCGCCTCCGTGCAGAGGATCAAGAGATCGATCATGTCGGGCACGGCTTGCTCAATCTCGCGTTCCCGCGACGCCAGTCTGCTTTTGAGATAAAGAACGGGAAGGAAGCTTGACAAGAAACCGGCGGCGCTGATCAGAATAATGGCCCAAGGTGATTTAGCGAACATGGTTTCACTGAGAAAAAGCCAGGTTCCGCCCCCTCCCGCTGCGGCCAGAAGAACCCGGGAGAAAACGAACGCCAGTTTTACCCGTTCCGGCTCCAGCCCCGCCTGTTCCAGCTTATGGGCGAGTCCCCTTTCCTTTGAATCCGCTTCTTTTGGCGCGATTTTTTCAAGCGCCGCCACCATTTCGTCTCTCTGGAGCGTGGCGGGGGCATTTTCCGCTCCCGGCGTTCGCCGCAATCGATGGAGGCGTTTTTTCAGCTCTTCATGGGCGCGGGCGCGAAAAGCGGCGACAAGGCTGACCCCTCCTAGAAACAGGCAAACCAGCATGGTCAGCAGAACCCAGAAGGAAGATATGCCGAAGCTGAAAATCATTGCAGGCTCCGGAGCAATCGGGAAATAGCAAAAAACCCGGCAATGATGCTGATCCCGGCATAGATCATCACTTCATGTCCTGTTCTGTCCTCTAGAAGGAAACGGAACTGCGCAGGGCTGGTGATCGCAAGAATGAATATGATTACGAGCGTGACCAGTGCGACAATCCGTGCCGAGATCCGCGCTTCCGCGGTAAGCGCCCGCGCTTTCAGCTTTTGCGTTTGACGATCCCGAAGCAGATGGTTCAGCCGCTCCAGTATCTCCGCATATTGTCCGCCGGACTTCCGCTGTAATATAAACGTTGTCGACATGAACTGGAATTCCTTCAGCCGGATATCGGCAATCACAGCGGCAAGTACGCTTTCAAGATCGATCCCGATGGCAAGCTTTTCCGACATGATGCGGAAATGTCGGCCGAGCGGGGGCGGTAGTTCGCGCGAAACCACCTGAAAATTCTCCTGAAGCGACATGCCGACGCGCACACCCCGGATGATAATATCAATCGCCTCGATCAGTTGGCGGGTGAGGATATCCTGCCGACGCTCCCGCCAGTACTGAAAGGAATACCAGCCGATGATCGAGAGGCCGCAAAGACTGCCTGCGGCAATAAAAAAAGCGGAAACGGACGCGAGTATCAGAAGAGCAGAAACAGCGGTAATGAGCATGAGCGCCAGGGCAAGAATGCCTGGTCGGT
>SBHH01000311.1 GCA_006226265.1 Alphaproteobacteria bacterium
AGGTTGAAATGCTGGAACACCATGCCGACACGGGTGCGAAGGCTGCTTAGCTCCCCTTCGTTGTAACCGATATTGCCGCCCGCGCCTTCTTTGCCGACTGGAATGCCGTTCAGCACGATCCGTCCGGCGGTGGGCACTTCCATAAAGTTCACGCATCGGAGCAGCGTCGATTTGCCGGAGCCGGAAGCGCCGAGAATGACAATGGTCTCCCCTTTACTGATGGTGACATCAATCCCCTTCAGGACTTCAAGATCGCCGAAGATTTTGCGCAAAGCCCGTATTTCAAGAACATTGGTCATGCCTTATCCCTTGGCTCTTTGCTTGCGTTCATATTGCTGCACCAGAATTGTAATCGGAAAAATGATGGCGAAGAAGATCAGGGCAACCGTCGTATACATTTCAATCGGGTTGAACTCGATGGTCGAGATGATTTTCGCCTGATACATCAACTCGCCATAGGCAATGACGGAGGCGAGGGACGTCATCTTCATCAATTCGATCGCCCGGTTCATGAAGGCTGGAATCATCCGGCGGATCGATTGCGGGAGGATGATGCGCCGCATTTGCTGGGAATAGGACATGCCAAGCGCCTTACCCGCCTCCCACTGGCCGCGGCTGATCGACTGGATGCCGGCGCGATAAATCTCCGCGGAGAAGGCAGTGGTGTTCAATGTAAGGCCCAGCGTTGCGGCCGTGAAGGCATCGATCTCGAACGGGGAGATGATTGGAAAGGCGAAGAAAAACCACATGATCTGGACTAGGACCGGGGTGTTCCGGAAAATTTCGACGAAGACGGTCGCGGGCCAGTAGAACAACGGGTTTCGGGAATAACGGCCGATCCCGACGATCGCGCCAAAGGAAAGGCCGAGGACTAAGCAGACGGCCGCAAGGTAAAGCGTATGCTGCAAGCCGACCAGCAGCAGATGCTTGTTATGAAGAATGGAGGCGAAATCCCAATTATAATCCATTTTTCACCCTCAATGCGCCGTGGTTTCGCCGGTTCGGGCCATATAACGTTCCAGTTGGCGCACTCCGATGGAGCAAATAAAGATGATGATGAAATACATTCCGGCAGCGAGCGTGAAGACTTCCAGCGCACGATAGGTCGATTGCGCAATCCTGTTGGCTTCGAACAGAAGATCGGCATAAGAAATCGTGCCGACCAGAGTTGTTGTCTTCATGAGCTCGATGGCCCGCTCCAGAAAGGCGGGGATCATACGCTTGACCGCTTGCGGCAGGATAATCCGGCGAAGGCTGTCATTCCGTCCCATGCCGATGGCTTTTGCCGCTTCCCACTGGCCCTTGTCGATGGAGACGATGCCCCCTCGGAAAACTTCTGCAAAGAAGGCAGAGGATTGCAGGGAAAAGGTCAGGATGGACGCTTGAAACGGGTCTATTTCAATGCCGACCAGAATAGGAAGTGCGAAGAAAAACCAGAAAAGCTGTGCAATAGGCGGGGTTGCGCGGAAAATTTCGATGACAATGCCGACGGAGATACGAATGGGCCAGGCGCCGTAAAGCCGGAGCAGCGCAAGGCAGAGGCCAAGCGGGACGCCGAAGGCCAGAGACAGGCCGGTGACTTTCAGCGTATTCAAAAGGCCGTGCAGCAGAAGCCCGTACTCACGGAAAACGACCCAGAAATCCCATTCATATCCCATCGGACAGTTCTTCCTTCAGACCGGCTTACCAGTCTTCGCGGCGAATGGCCGGAACAGAGGTTGGATCAACGCCAAAGCTGGACAGGAAGTCCTCATACCATTTCTGGGTCTGCCCTGTCTGGTAATAATAGGAAATGGCCGTATTGACCCAGTCGCGGAAAGTCTTGTCAGCCTCGCGGCGAACACCGGCGGAGGAAGCGGACTGACGGATCGGCGATGGAAGAACAATCTGGCCCCGGCCAATTTTCTTGCGCATGGCGATCAGCGGTGGATGGAAGAGGGAGACCGCATTGACACGCTTGGATTGGAAAGCGGCAACGGCTTCGCCGTTCGACGGGAAACGCAGGATTTCCGCCTTGTCGAGCCGGGCGCTGACATATCGGTCCATCGTCGTACCTTGCGTGACGGCGATCTTGATGTCTTTCTTGTTCAGATCGTCCCAGGTGGATACTTTCAAATCATCATCGGCAAGAACGGCCAGTGCGTAATAGAGAAGCGGCTGGGACGGAAAATCAATGGCGAGGGCACGCGACGGTGTTGCATCCAGAACGAACATGATATCGATCTTGTTGGCCTGAAGGGCAGGAACAGCGGTGCCCCAGGTGACTTCTACCGGTTCGAACTTCACGCCAAGCTCCTTCGCCATGGCGCGACCCATGGAAGGGCCAAGGCCGGTCCATTCGCCGGTGCCGGGATCCTTGAAAAACCAGGGTGGAGCCTGCGTCACGCCAACACGAAGTGTGCCGCGATCTTTAATGGCCTCCCATGTTGAGACATCTTGCGCCTGCGATACTGTTGAACACAGGGTGAGTGCTATGATTGCCGCAAATACGGCAAGCAGCTTTTGATGGAATGATTTGAACATATCGGCCTCCCTTGGCAGATGAGGAATTTGCAGTGTAATTATTGTAGGATTGTCGACAATCAGTCAATACTAGTTTTTGGCCGGTGT
>SBHH01000004.1 GCA_006226265.1 Alphaproteobacteria bacterium
AAATCATTCCGTCCTGCATCCCGCCTCCTTCCACAGGGCAAAGATGCTGAATAATTTGCCTTACCGTATGCCAGAGATTTAACCGGCGCAAGAGACTTTGTCCGGCCATTGCTACCGCTATGAATAAGAAAACAGAGTGCAAATGTCAAAAAAGGTTCAAGGCACGAGGACGAGACGGATTAGAAATGCGACCGTTCCAACGGCCGCCACCCCCATCGCCCAGAGAAAAATGAACCAGAGCCATTGCCGTATAAGGGGACGCATCAGTGATAGCCGCCCTCGTCATCAACCTTGCCACGAAACACCCAATAGCTATAGGCGGTATAGGCGAGGATAACCGGCACCAGAACCACCGTACCGACCAGCAGGAAGTCGAGGCTTTTATGCGGCGCCGCAGCCTGCCAAATGGTGAGGGATGGCGGCACCATTTTTGGAAAGAAGCTGATGCCGATGCCGATATAGCAAAGCAGGAATATCCCGCAAGCCGCAAAGAAGGGACGGATATCCTGGTGCCGTTTTAACCCCAGGAACAGGATGGCCGCACAGATGAGCACGAGAAAAGGCACCGCGATGCTGAAGGCAAGGTTATAGCCTTCGAACCAGCGATGGTGATATTGCACATTCAGAAATGGTGTGGCGAGGCTGACGATACCGATCAGCGTGAGCGTGCCAAGCCCGGCAAAAGTCGCAAAGCGTCGCGCCCTTGCCTGCAATTCCCCTTCGCATTTCATGACAAGCCAGGTCGCGCCGAGGAGCGCATAGCCAACCACCAACGCCCCGCCGGTCAGGATCGAGAAGGGGCTTAGCCAGTCGAGCCGTCCTCCTGCGAAACTACGCCCCTCAATCTCAATCCCCTGAATAAGGGCGCCGAGGCAGATGCCTTGCGCAAAGGTCGCGACAAGGGACCCGAAGGCAAAGGACCGGTCCCACCAGATGCGGCGTTTCTCGGACGCGCGCCAGCGGAATTCGAAGGCCACCCCCCGGAAAATGAGGCCGAGCAACATCAGAATAAGCGGGATGTAAAGCGCCGGCAGCACGATGGCATAGGCGAGCGGAAAGACGGCGAGCAGCCCGCCGCCGCCCAGCACCAGCCAGGTCTCGTTCCCGTCCCAGATTGGCGCGACTGAATTCATCATGGCATCGCGATAGCCGGATTTTTCCGAGACCAGAGGAAAGAGGATGCCAACGCCAAGATCGAACCCGTCCAGCAGCACATAGGCAAGAATGGCAAAGGCGATAATGGCGGCCCAGATAAATGGCAGATCAATCTCCATTTCGCTCTCCTCTCTTTATCCTGCTCATGTGTCCGCCCCGTCCGGATCACCTGACGCGCCGGTGATCCAGACGCTTTTGCGCATATCCTCTTCCATCTTCTCTTCCTCCTCAGCCCGCGGCGTTATCGCCATCAGACGCAGCATGTAATAAACGCCCGCACCGAACAGGGTGAAATAGACGAGGATAAAGGCAAGGAGGGAGGTTCCGACCTCCGCTGTATGAAGGGGGGAGGCGCTCTCCGCCGTCCGCAAGAGTCCGTAGATCGTCCAGGGTTGCCGTCCGACCTCCGTCGTAATCCAGCCGCAAAGCACCGCGATAAAACCGGCCGGGCCCAGCGCGACGGCCGCGCGGGCGAGCCAGGGATCGTCATAAAGCCTTCCCTGGAACCGCCGGAACAGGCTCCAGAGTCCGACGACCAGCATCAACATGCCCATGCCGACCATGATACGGAATGTCCAAAAGATGATAAACGCAGGCGGGCGGTCCTCTTTCGGGAAGGATTTGAGCCCTTCGAGCTTGCCATCCCAATCATGGGTCAGGATCAATGCACCGAGGCGCGGAATTTCAATCGGGAAATGCACTTCCTCCTTCGCGTCATCCGGAAAGCCGAACAGGATGAGAGGGGCACCGACCGTGTCCTCATAATGCCCCTCCATCGCGGCAATCTTGGCGGGCTGATGCTCCAGAGTGTTGAGGCCATGCTGATCGCCCGCAAAAATCTGGATGGGGGTGACAATTACCGCCATCCACATAGCCATGGAGAACATAACCCGCGCCTGCCGGTTCGTGTGGTCCTTCAAGAGGTGAAAGGCACCGACCGCTCCCACCACAAAAGCTGTGGTGAGGTAAGCGGCCAGCACCATATGAACAAACCGATAGGGGAAGGAGGGATTGAAAATAACCTCAAGCCAGTCGGCGGGGATATATTGCCCTGCCTCGTTGATCGCGTAGCCCGCGGGCGTCTGCATCCATGAATTGACCGACAAAACCCAGAAGGCGGAGAAAAGGGTGCCCGCCGCAACCATCAGGGTCGCGAAAAAATGAAGCTTCGGGCCGACCCGCTTCTGTCCGAACAGCATGACGCCGAGGAAACCCGCCTCCAGGAAGAAGGCGGACAGGACTTCATATCCCATCAGCGGGCCGATGACCGGCCCTGCCTTGTCGGAGAAGACCGCCCAGTTCGTGCCGAACTGATAGGCCATGACGATACCGGACACGACCCCCATGCCGAAACCGACCGCGAAGATCGTCTTCCAGTAGTTGAAAACCTTCAGATAGACATCGTCCTTTTTAAGGAGCCAGAGCCCTTCCAGCACCGCAAGGTAGCTCGC
>SBHH01000182.1 GCA_006226265.1 Alphaproteobacteria bacterium
CATTGGCATAGTAATAGCGGAAGAGGGGGGAACCTTTCGTTTTCACGGCCGACAGGCTGTAAATGATGTCATCCGCCGTAATCGGGCTGCCATCATTAAACTTCGCTTCCGGACGAAGATTATAAATCGCGAAGCTCAAATCCTTCGCAACCTCGACGCTTTGTGCAACCAGGCCATATTCCGCGCTCGGATCATCCGAGGATTCGGTCATCAGGGTCTCAAAGGTGAGGCTGAGGCCGGTCGCCGATTGTCCTTTCGGGATATAGGGATTGAGGTTATCGAAGCCGCCGATGGTCGCGAGGCGGAGATCGCCGCCTTTCGGCGCATCCGGGTTGACGTAATCGAGATGCTTGAAATCGGGCCCATATTTCAGCGGCCCGGCGAGGGACAGGCCATGGCTTTTGACGGTTTCCACATCCGCCGCTGCCGCCAGAGCAATGAGCCCGATCAGACAGAGAGCCAGCGTGGCTGTCCGTAAAATTCCCATTCAATACCTCATTGCCATGTCCCGTGCTTCCAAGATGGGGGATCGTTCCCTGACATCAAGAGCAAAGCTTTCCCGGCGCTTGCCTTGTTTATGTCATAATTTCAAGAGCTTGGCTATGGGTGACCGGATCGCCCGCAGCCAGGGCAAATCCGGGATTGCCGAGCGTGAGGTCGTTTCCTGACCAGTCCGTCATCCGCCCGCCCGCATTTTCAACGATCGGCACAAGGGCGCAATAATCATAAGGCTTCATATCACAATCGGCGACAAGATCGACAAAGCCGAGCGATAACAGGCCGTAGGCATAGCAGTCGTAGCCGAACCTTCTTCGCTTCGCGGCGCGGTAAAGCCGGTTAAAGGCCGGGCCATGATCCCCTTCCATCAGCTCCGCGCCATAGGCAAAAAGCGTCGCGTCGGCCACGTTGGCGCAGCTTCTCGTTTTGACGATTTCACCGTTCAAGCATGTCTGGCCGTTCGCCCCGACCCAGCGTTCTTTCGAAATCGGCTGATTGAGAATGCCGAGAATGGGCACGCCGTTTCGCGTGAGGCTGATGAGAGAGCCGAAGGTCGGGCTGCCGGAGATAAAGGAGAGCGTGCCGTCGATGGGATCAAGGACCCAGACATATTCCGCATCACCGCGAACGACACCATGTTCCTCGCCAAAAATGCCGTGATCCGGATAGGCGGTCTCGATCAGGCGGCGCATGGCAGCCTCGGCATCGCGGTCGGCAATGGTGACGGGGCTATCGTCCGCCTTGCCGATGATTTCTATTTTTTGACGGAAGAGGGGGGAAATGACGTCACCGGCGGCATCCGCCAACCGGTGAGCCAGAACAATATATTCCTGCGGGCATGTTTTATCCATATGCCCTGCCCGGCTTACTGAGCCGGGGGCAGGGGAACGTCGCTCTTGCCGAGCGTGCGCAGGAAGGCAATGATATCAGCGCGATCTTCCGGCTTCTTAAGGCCAGCGAAGGACATCTTGGTGCCGTCGATAAAGGCGCTCGGCTTTTTCAGGAAGTGATAGAGATCTTCATAGGTCCAGTTGCCGCCCTTTTCCTTCATGCCGGAGGAATAGCTGAAGCCCTCGGCGGAGCCCTTCGGACGATCCAGGATACCATAAAGGTCCGGGCCGATTTTTGCGCCGGCGCCTTCTTCGGCGTTATGGCAGGCGTGGCATTTCTTGAAGATCTTTTCACCCTTTGCCGGGTCGGCGCTGGCCATCAGGACACCGATCGGCGGATCTTGCGGCTTTTTCTTGTCATCGGAAGCGACTTCGGTCGAGGCAACGCTGCTTGTGTCGATGGCATAGGCCGGTTTGTCCAGATGGGTCGGTTCCACTGCGAAATGGGCAACTTCGCCAATAACCATCAGAAGAAGGATGCCTGCCAACACGGCACCCGCGATCTTGTTAAACTCAAAAGTATTCATTGCTGACCTCAGCTATCAAACCTGCGGCTACATTTAGCAGCAGCGATAAAAAAAAGCGAGGGGAAATTAACGGCTTTCTCTCGGTCGATGCAAGACGTATATATGCATTTTGCCGGGATTTTCCGATGAATTATTCCCGGCTTGTTTATACGGGACGGAAACAGGCAGGACAATGAATTTACCTGAAAAACCGATCATCACTATTCCGGCACGCATGGTGTCAAGCCGCCTGCCCGGCAAGCCGCTCGCGGAAATCGACGGATTGCCGATGATCGTTCAGGTGCTGAACCGGGCCATGGAGGCGGATATCGGCCCGGTCATCGTTGCCTGCGGCGAGAGCGAAATCGCCGATGTGATCACGGCCCATGGCGGTACGGCTATCCTGACCCGGCCCGATCATCCCTCCGGCTCCGACCGGGTGTTCGAGGCGGTCGAAACTTTCGATCCCGACGGCAAATTCGGTGCGGTCGTCAATCTGCAGGGGGATTTGCCCGCGCTCGACCCCAAGGCGATCTCTGCGGTGTTCCAGCCGCTTGAAAATCCTGAAACCGATGTCGCGACCCTCGTCGCTGAGATCAGGGACGCGGAAGAACTTGATGACGATGCCGCAGTCAAGGCCGTGGTCAGCCTCGCTGATGGCGCACGTATTGGCCGCGCGCTCTGGTTCAGCCGCCTCAAAACTCCCTGGGG
>SBHH01000167.1 GCA_006226265.1 Alphaproteobacteria bacterium
AAAGCTGGATGCCCAGTTCGAAGGCGACTTCAAGCTGAAATTCTATCTGGCGCCGCCAATTTTTGCGAAGAAGGACCCGGAAACCGGCCATCTGAAGAAGCAGGAATTCGGCCCCTGGATGATGAAGGCCTTTGGCATTCTCGCAAAATTCAAGGCCTTGCGGGGCACGCCGCTCGATCCCTTTGGCAAGACCGAGGAACGGCAGGCGGAACGCGCCCTCATCGGCGAATATGAGGCGACGATGACCGAGCTTGCCGGAGCGCTTACCCGCGACAATCTCACCCTTGCCGTCGAGATTGCCGAAATTCCGGAACATATCCGGGGCTTTGGCCATGTGAAGGAGCGGCATCTCGCAAGCGCCAAATCGCTTCGCGAGGATCTCCTGAACAGGTTCCGGAGTGGCGATCTCACGCCTCTCGCTGCCGAATAATCATGGCCGTTGATCCGCATCTTGTGGATCAGCTTCGCGATGTCTTAAGCGATCAGCCCGGCATTACCGAGAAGAAAATGTTCGGCGGCATCTGCTTCATGCTGAACGGCAACATGCTGCTCGCGACCCGCGTCGGGCGCTTCATGTTCCGTGTCGGCAAGGAGGCCGAGGCCGACGCGCTCGAAATGCCAGGGGCCGAGCCGATGCAGCATGGCAAGCGCCGGATGCCGGGCTTCATCTGGGTCGATGCGGGCGAGGCGATAGAGGAGGGGCTTGAAAAATGGGTCGCCCTCGCGCTTCGCTATGTGAGTGGCCTGCCGGTGAAATAGGGCATTTGCGATTGACCGCCAGTGCGTGGGCGCGCTAGTTAGGAACATCCGTTCCAGAAAAAAGGTTTGCGTTCAATGGCCGAAATCGCCGGGCTTGTCTTCCCCCTCTTCGGATTGATCCTGCTCGGCTACCTGACCGCGCGCATCACGAAACAGCCGGCCGAGGCGATGGGCTGGCTCAGCACCTTCATTATTTACGTCTCGCTGCCCTGCCTCTTTTTCAAGCTGCTTTCAAAAACCCCGATTGAGAAGCTCGCAAGCTGGGATTTCATCGGCGTCAATATTTCGACGACCTTCGTGATGTTCCTAGTTATCTTCGCCATCGCAAGGCTGATTGTGCGGGTGCCGACGCCCGAGGCGACGATCCAGGGCCTCGCGGGCGCCTATGGCAATATCGGCTATATGGGCCCCGGCATCGCGATCCTGACCTTCGGGGAGACGGCGGCCGTGCCGCTCGCGCTCATCTTCTGCTTTGAAAATGTGCTCCATTTCGTGGTCGCGCCGACCATGATGGCGCTTTCGAGCGGGAAGGAGCAACATGTCCTCCGCCTCATACTGGAGATCGCGAAGAAGGTCTTTCTCCATCCCTTCATCATCGCGACCATTGTGGGCGTTGCCGCCGCGATCTTCGAAATCACGCCGCCCCTGCCGGTCGCACGGCTCATAGACTATCTCGCACAGGCCGCCGCGCCTTGCGCCCTCTTTGCGATGGGGGTCACGCTCGCGCTCCGGCCCTTGAAGCGCGTGCCGGTGGAGCTTTCCTTCATTGTGCCCTTCAACCTCCTGATCCACCCAATCGCGATGTACCTCACCTTAAGCTGGTTCGGCAATTTCGATCCGATCTGGGTCTATACCGCCGTCCTGCTCGCAAGCCTGCCGACGGCAACCAATGTCTTCGTCATCGCGCAGCAATATGGCGTCTGGGTCGAACGCGCCTCCGCCACCATCCTCCTCACCACCATGCTCTCGGTGCTCACCGTCACCGCACTCCTCTACCTCATCACCACCGGCATGATGCCCGCCGATTTATTTCCGGGGTGAGGGGGCATTATTAGCTTTGAGGCAGGTTTTCTGCAGGGTCGAGGTCGGACTGTTCTAGCTCTCCAGGATGAAGTTCTTCCCTCGGCTTGATGGGCTTTGGCGGGGGAGCTTGCCAGGTTTTCAGGTTAGCGCCCACCAAATCATAAAATTCCCGAACAATGCGTTCCAGATCTTCGATAAATGTCTTCCTGCCGACAAATCGGGGACCAATTCTTTCGACTATCAATATTTCAAAGCTTCGGGGTACTGAACTTTGATTTTCCGTTTGAATGAGCGTGGGATCATTTTGCAGGCTCACGACATCTTTTGTGGTCGGAACAGCTCTGCCCGGCCAGAAAGCTCTCAGGAGTATGCGTTCATCGTTTTCTTTGAGCATCCGAAGAACCCAATTTACTCTTGCCTTGGTGGAAACCCGGTCTCCCGGGGCTTTCAACGTCATGGATACGGAAATTGTTCTTCTCGCCAGATCCGCCGAAACTGCAATATCCGATGCGCAATTGGGCACTCTGATAAAGGAAGAAAGGCATTGCGTTTCTACAAGATTATTTATTCCCTGTTTTATCCGGGCGGACGGATCTTCGGAAAGCTTCTTGTCAATATGCGCAGTTACGACACGGCCGATATGGCTGCACATATGAAGGCAAAGATCCTTTTCCTCTGCATGCCAACTCGTAACGGCTTCTTCTACTACGGGGGAATTCTTCTGTAATATCTCCTGATTTGAAACGCTTTGAACAACCTCTTTCCAGTTTGGCCCCATTTGAGTAAAGCGCTCTACGCCTGTTGCT
>SBHH01000142.1 GCA_006226265.1 Alphaproteobacteria bacterium
CCCATCAGCGCGCTTACCAGCATCATCAGCGTGGATTTCGGCAGGTGGAAATTGGTCATCAGGCCATCGACCGCGCGGAATGTGTAGCCGGGCGTAATGAAGATATCCGTCTCCCCGCTGAAGGGATGGAGGGTCCCCATTTCGTCCGCCGCGCTTTCGAGAAGACGCAGGCTGGTCGTGCCGACCGAGACGATCCGCCCGCCCGCCTTCCGGCAGTCATTGATCTTCGCGGCGACGTCGGGCGCGATGATGCCGACCTCCGCATGCATCTGGTGATCGTCTGTATCCTCGACCTTGACGGGCAGGAAGGTGCCCGCCCCGACATGCAGGGTGAGCGTCACCATATCGATGCCGCGCATCCGGAATTCTGCCATCAGCTCTTCCGTGAAATGAAGGCCCGCCGTCGGCGCGGCGACCGCGCCTTCGTCTTTTGCGAAAATGGTCTGGTAATCCGCGCGGTCCTGCTCATCGACGGGGCGCTGGCTGCTGATATAGGGCGGCAGGGGGATTTCCCCGTATTGCATCAGCTTTTCCATCAGTTCCGGGCCGGAGGCGGAAAAGGAAAGCGCCACTTCGCCGCCGCCAAATTTCTGCGCTACCAGCGCCGTGAAATCATCGCTGAAGGAAATGATATCGCCGGGTTTCAGCTTCTTCGCGGGTTTCGCGAAGGCGTGCCAGCTATCGGCCCCGACATTCTTGTGGAGCGTCACCTCGATCTTCGCGGAACGGCGCGTGCCCTTGAGGCGCGCCGGGATCACCTTGGTATCGTTGAAGACGAGCAGATCGCCCGGTTGCAGCAGGGTCGGGAGATCGGCGACGTGATAATCCTCGATCGCCGGTCCGACGGAGAGAAGCTTCGCGGCTTCACGCGGGACGGCGGGGCGATCGGCGATCAGCTCCGGCGGCAAGGTGAAGTCAAAGGCATCAACTTTCATGATAAAACGCAAACGAACGGCCTGAGCGTTCAGACCGTTCGCTCCTGCAAAGATAGATTAAATTCAGGCCGCGTCGGCGTCTGCCGCGACTTTCAGGCTGATGATTTTGTCCGGGTTGCTGACCGATCCGTTGGCCATGCTGTCACCCTTCTTGATTTTGTGAACGGCATCCATGCCCTCGACCACCTGGCCCCAGATGGAATACTGGCTATCGAGATGAGGGGAACGGGCGAACATGATGAAGAACTGGCTGTCGGCGCTGTCGGGATGGGCCGCGCGCGCCATGGAGCAGGTGCCCTCGACATGGGCTTCGCCGGAAAATTCGGCGGAAAGCTTCTGGCCGGAGCCGCCCATGCCGGTGCCGTCCGGGCAACCGGTCTGCGCCATGAAGCCGTCAATCACCCGGTGAAAGACGATGCCGTCATAAAATCCCTCGCGTGCCAGTTCCTTGATCCGGGCCACATGGTTGGGCGCGAGGTCGGGGCGCATCTCGATCACGACACGGCCGTCCTTCAGTTCAAGATAAAGGGTATTTTCAAGGTCACGGGACATAAGTCACTCCTCATGTGCCCGGCATTCGGCCGGGCCGATTGATAAGTTATTTCTTGTTCTTCCGGATTTCTTCCACCCGGTCGACGATTTTCTGCGCCGTGGTGGCCGAAACGAATTTCGTGATATCCCCGTCCAGCAGCGCAATTTCCTTCACCAGGCTGGAGGCAATGAACTGATGCTGGTCGGACGCCATCAGGAAGACCGTCTCGATTTCCGAATTGAGGCGACGGTTCATGCCGACCATCTGGAACTCATACTCGAAGTCGGAGACGGCGCGCAAGCCGCGGATGATGACGGCGGCGCCGACCTCCTCCGCGAAATGCATCAGAAGATTGTTAAAGGGACGCACGACGAAGTTGGTGCCCGGAAATTCCTCGGTCATTTTCGCGACCATCTCGACCCGTTCCTCAACCGTGAACAACGGGTTCTTGCCCGGGTTCATGGCGACACCGATGACCAGGGTATCGACGAGCTTGGAGGCTCGCTTGATAATGTCATAATGCCCCAGCGTAATCGGATCGAAGGTTCCGGGATACAGGCCTACACGGTTTTTGGACATGGGATTTCCTTTTTCTTTGCACTACTTCTTTGCGTTAGTGTTCATCATCCCCGGCCGGCTCATCCGGCGGGACCTCCGTTACCGGGGCATCGCTCGATGACGTCTCGACGGAGCCTTCCTCCGCCTCCTCGCCATTGCCGTTTTCCCCGTCCTTGCCTTCGGCGAGCGTGGTCACGGAGACCACTTCCTCGCCATCGGCGGTCTTGAACAGGGTCACGCCCTGCGTATTGCGCCCGGCGATGCGGATATCCGTTACCGGGGTCCGGATCAGCTTGCCGCCATTGGTGACCAGCATGATCTGCTCATCCTCGGCAATCGGGAAGGTGGCGATGACATCGCCGTTCCGGTCCGAGGTTTCGATATTGATGATGCCCGACCCGCCCCGGTTGGTGACGCGGTATTCAAAGGCATTGGTCCGCTTGCCATAACCATTCACGGTGATGGAGAGGAGAATTTCCTCCTGCGCGAGGAAGGCGTCATATTGCTCCGGCGTGAGATCGCCATAGTCCGTGACATTCCCCGCCTCATCGACCGATTTCCGC
>SBHH01000003.1 GCA_006226265.1 Alphaproteobacteria bacterium
AGGAGAAAAACAGGATGCCGAGAATGGTGGGGTAATCGCGCGCAAGAATGGAATCAAACGCGAGTGTCCCAAGGCCTGGCCAGCTGAACACGGTTTCAACCAGCACGGCGCCGGAAATGATGCTGCCGAACTGCAAACCGGCAATCGTCACGACCGGCAGGATGGCATTGCGAAGCGCGTGATAGCCATAAACCTTGATCTCGGAAACGCCTTTTGCGCGCGCCGTCCTGACATAGTCGGAGCCCAGAATTTCGAGCATGCTGGCGCGGGTCAGGCGGGAATATTGCGCGAGGTAGACGATACCGAGCGTAAGAGCCGGCAGCACCAGATGATGCAACACATCAAGGATATGGCCGAAGAAGCCCGTATCCTTGGTAATATCAAACATATCGGCGATCGGAAACAATGGAATAAGCCAGGCAAAAAGGATCACCAGCATCATGCCGGTCCAGAAAATCGGCGCAGAATAGCCGATGACGGAAATGAGTGTGACAAGACCGCTCATGATGCCCTTCGGCTTGTGCGAGGCCACCACGCCCAGAAAAGTACCGATAATGATTGCGAAAATGAGTGCGGTCGTTACCAGAAGGATCGTCGCTCCGGCTCGTCCCGCGACCAGATCCAGCACGGAGGAATTATAGAAGAAGGACTGCCCGAGATCACCATGCGCAGCCTTGGAAAGATAAACGCCAAGCTGGACATAAAGTGGCTGGTCGAGGCCGTAAGTGGCCCGGATATTGGCCATCACCTCTTCGGTTGCGCCGCCCATCTCGCCCGCAATCACATCCGCCGGATCGCCCGGCGCCATATGGATCAGCAGGAAATTCAGGACAAGAACCGCGACAATCAGAATGAACGCGTGGAACAGACGGCGGGTAATCAGCATCGCCATATTCATAATGTGATTACCCGCACTGACTTAAAGAGATCAAGCGTCATATTACTTGATATATACCTCATCCAACGGAGACATGGTCCCCCAGATCGTGAGCGGCGGATTGCCGATTTTTTTGCTGTAGGCCGTATGATACGGAAGAACATTGATGAAGGCAATCGGCGCCTCATCGACGATGATCTCCTGTGCTTGCCGGTACAGATCGATGCGCTTCTGCTGATCAATTTCCTCATCGGCCTGCTTCAGGAGGGCATCGACATCCTTGTTGCAGTAGCTCTGGGTATTGGACCAGATGACGCCCATCTTGATATTGTCGCAAAGATAGGTACGGTCCACACCGATCACCGGATCGCCCCAGTTGAACACGATGTCCATGCTCATATCGAAGTCATGGGTGCTGACGCGTTTTGCCCAGGTCGGGAAATCCGGCGACGCCCGGAGATTCACATCAATGCCAACCTTCTTAAGCTGCGGCTTCAGATATTCAGCAATACCTTTCTGCAATTCGCCTGCGCCCGGAATATAATCGACGGCAAGCGCGAAACGCATATCGTCATCACCCCGCTTGAAGCCCGCCTTGTCAAGAAGGGCATTGGCCTTTTCGAGATTGACGTCATATTTCTGAACGTCAGGCGCATAGAAGGGGCTACCCGGGGCGACCGGACCGGTGGCCGGCGCGGCCTGACCGCCAAGAAGCGCATTGGTAATGAACTTCCGGTCGATCGCATAGGCGATTGCCTGACGCACTTCCTTATGCTTCAGATATTTGTTCTCGGTGTTGAACTCAAGCCAGTTGAGCGGTCCGACGGCGGCATAGCCCTTGTCGGTCACAACCAGATCCTTGTTCTTCTTCAGCCGGGCAATATCTTTGGTTGGCGCAAGGAAGGGATACATATTGATCTCGCCTTTGTCCATGGCAAGCGCCAGACTGGTCGCATCCTTGTAGTTCTTGATAATGATCTTGTCGAGATAAGGCCGACCCTTGATGAAATAATTCGGGTTCTTCTCAAGAACGATATATTCGCCGGGCTTGAATTCCTTCAGGATAAAAGGACCGGAGCCGACTGGCGCGCTGTTGGCCGGATGAGTTTTCAAATCCTGACCATCACCATAGATATGTTTCGGAATGATTGGCAGAAGCGCGCTTGACATGGCAAGCAACGCGGCCGGATGCGGATGGGAGAATTTGATAATCGCCGTGTGGGGGTCCGGCGTATCAACACCGGTTACCGGCGCGAACATCGTCTTGAACGGATGATTGCTCTTTACCGTCTCAAGCGAAAAGGCCACATCTTCCGACGTAATCGGCTTGCCGTCCTGGAAAACCGCGTCTTTACGAAGATGCAGGGTAATGCTCTTACCGTCCTTTGCGACTTCCCAGCTTTCCGCAAGATAGGGATGCGGTTTCCAATCCGCATCGAAGCGAAGCGGTGTTGCAAAAATCTGGGTTCCGGGAATGGCAGTTGCGATGCCGGACTGAACCGCAGGGTTCAGATGCCGGGGCTTCTGGGTCGTCCCGATGACGAGCGTACCGCCGTGTTTCGGCTCCTCCGCCCTTGTGACGGTGCTGGTCCCGACGGTCGCCAACATGGCTGCCGCGAGGGCCAAATAACCAATTGTTTTCATCCCACCTCCTGTTACGTATAGATTATTGGATATCAGGCTAAAACAGGCATAATCATTCGTA
>SBHH01000198.1 GCA_006226265.1 Alphaproteobacteria bacterium
GAAGAACTATGGCACCACCGTCGTCACGGGCTTCGCGCACATCTGGGGTTACCCGGTCGGCATCGTCGCGAACAACGGCATCCTGTTTTCCGAAAGCGCGCTCAAGGTCGCGCATTTTGTGGAGCTGTGTTCCCAGCGGGGCATTCCGCTCCTCTTCCTGCAAAACATTTCCGGCTTCATGGTCGGGCGCAAATATGAAAGCGGCGGCATCGCCAAGGACGGCGCGAAGATGGTGACGGCTGTCGCCTGCGCGAAGGTGCCGAAGCTGACGGTGCTGATCGGCGGCTCCTTCGGGGCCGGGAACTACGGCATGTGCGGGCGGGCGTACTCCCCGCGCTTCCTCTTCTCTTGGCCGAACAGCCGGATCAGCGTCATGGGCGGGGAGCAGGCGGCGTCCGTGCTCGCCACCGTGAAGCGCGACGGGATGGAAGCGCGCGGCGAAAGCTGGAGCGCCGAGGACGAAGAAGCTTTCAAGGCCCCCGTGCGTGAGGCCTACGAGAAAGAGGGCTCGCCCTATTTCGCCACCGCACGGCTCTGGGACGACGGTATCATCACCGCCCCCGACACCCGCCGCGTGCTTGCGCTCTCCCTCTCCGCCGCCCTCAACGCGCCGGTCGAGGAAACACGGTTTGGCGTTTTCAGGATGTAGCCATTTGCGTAACTCAGACGTCGGGATAAGCTGAAAGAAAGCTTTCGTAAGGAGTAAGAAATGTCTGACGAAACCCCGGTTCTTTTCGACGCCACCCGCGAAGGGGTGGGGGTCATCACCCTGAACCGCCCGGAACTGCACAACGCCTTCAACCCGGACGTGATCGGGCGGCTGAACGAGCTGCTGGAGGAGTTGCGCGGGCAGGAGCATATCCGCGTTGTTCTGCTGAAGGGTGCGGGCAAAAGCTTTTCCGCCGGGGCGGATCTTAAGTGGATGCGCAGCGCGGGCGACTGGACCCACGACGATAACGAGAAAGACGCGAACGGTATGGCGGAAATGCTGAGCCGCATTCGCAATCTGCCGCAGCCGACCATCGCGCTCGTACACGGCCCCGCCATTGCGGGGGGCATGGGGCTCGTCGCGGCTTGCGATATTGTGGTAGCAACCAAGAAAGCCATGTTCGGTCTTTCCGAAGTGCACCTCGGCCTCACGCCCGCGACGATCTCGCCATATGTGATCGAGGCGGTTGGCCCTCGCATGGCCCGCGCGCTGATGATCACCGGCGAGCGCTTTGATGCGTCCTACGGGGAAAAGATGGGCCTCGTCCATTACACGGTCGATGACCAGGACGAGCTGGCCGCGATGGAAGAATATCTCGTCTCGCTCGTGCTCAAGGGCGCGCCGGGGGCGATCCATGCGGCCAAGCAACTCGTCGAGGATGTGAAGTTCCGCGAGATCGACAAGCACATGCAGCACCTCACCTCGAAACGCATTGCCGATCGTCGCTCCTCCGAAGAAGGCAAAGAGGGGCTCGACGCTTTCCTGAACAAGCGCAAGCCGAGCTGGCAGGAATAGATGCTGGGTCGAGACGACAAGGCAGTCGCCAAACTACGCGATAGTCTTGGCTCCCATCGTAAAGGGATCGAGATTGGTGGTGAGGAATGGACCACTGTTGATCACGTGTTCAGGCTTCTCGACCAAAAAGCGACGTCCATGCTCACCTATCTGGCGATCCTGCTCGCTGGCATGTCGGTAATTCTTGTGGGCGGGGATGCCTGGACGGACTCCAGTTGGTTGTTGGTCGCTTTCGTTTCGATCCTGTTCGGAATGCTCTTTCTTTCGGCATTCCTTTGCCTGTCTGTATCGATGATCAAACTGGCGCCGCGCGGCGACAAATTGATTCCTGAGGATCTTCCCGAGAGGCGGATGCGTGACGCCTCTGGACGCGTATGGCGGTTTCAGGCCGCTTACTGGCTAACGGTTGCCTCAAGCGCTGGGTTTGCCCTCCTTGTGTTCGCGCGCATGCTCAACCAATTTTTCCATTGATCAAGGGGTAGGCCTATGGACTGGATCACGCGCATTCCGCCGGACATCTTTGAGAAGGCGATGGCGAATAACATCCAGCTGGCGGAAAAGCATGGCACACGTTACGGGCAGCTTCTGCGTGTCGGCGGGATGATCGACCAGAAGTCGTCGTCCATGCTCACCTATCTCGCCATATTGCTTGCCGGCGTTTCCATTCTGATCGTTGGGGGCGGTGAGTCGCCTGTTGGGCGCGGCGTATTTGGCGCGCTTGTGGCGTTCGAATTTTTCATCGTCTTTGTGGCCGCGTTCCTGTTCCTTTCTTGTGTCCGCACAATTTCCTTTACCCCGCTTCAGCGCGACGACCCTGAGGAAATGATGGAACTGGGCTTTACCCTGATAAACGGCCGGTTCGCGCGTTTTAACGTTGCCTATTGGCTCACGGTCGCCGCCTCGATCATCTTTGCGGTGCTGATCACCGCGCGGATGCTCGGCCAGTATTTCCTTTAGGCGAGCGGTAGGGTAGAAGGCGGGCCATGTTCAGATCTGTCCTTATTGCCAATCGGGGCGAAATTGCCCGCCGCGTCATGCAGACCGCCAAAGCGCTCGGCATGCGCACCATTGC
>SBHH01000194.1 GCA_006226265.1 Alphaproteobacteria bacterium
TTGATCTTTTCGTTAATTGGTATAGAGAAAGCCGATTTGTCATTTGCAAACATTAGATTTCGGGAATAGGATCGACCCTCCATAAATCCACACAAGATGATTGAGGGAAAGATGACTATTCAACTAGGAGACGTTGTGCCGGATTTCACGCAAAAATCCACGGAGGGGAACATCAGCTTTCATGACTGGATCGGCGATAAATGGGCCATCCTGTTTTCTCATCCGAAGGATTTCACTCCTGTCTGCACGACAGAACTGGCCGAGGTGGCCCGCCTGAAACCCGAGTTTGACAAGCGCAACGTGAAACCAATCGCCCTCAGCGTCGATGGCGTAGACAGCCACAAGGGCTGGCTCGGCGATATCGAGGAGACGCAAGGCAGCCGCGTCAATTATCCCATTCTCGCTGATGAGGACCGGAAAGTCTCCGATCTCTATGGCATGATCCATCCGAAGGCCGACGACACTTTGACCGTGCGCTCTGTCTTCATCATCGATCCAGCCAAAAAACTCCGCCTTACGCTCACCTATCCGGCCAGCACCGGGCGTAATTTCGACGAAATCCTGCGGGTGATCGACAGCCTGCAACTGACCGAATATCATAAGGTGGCGACGCCTGTGAACTGGAAAGATGGCGATGATTGCGTAATCGTCCCCTCCATCACCGATCCGGGACAGATGAAACAGATGTTCCCGAAAGGCTGGAAGGAATTGAAACCCTACTTGCGCATGACGCCGCAACCAAATCGCTGACCTTCATAGATAAACTCCGGAAATTTGAAAATCGGGCGGCTTTCGCCCGATTTTTTATTGGCAAAGCAGAGAAAGTTCATGCCATATTGGTGGAAATCAAACAATAACTCGGATCTCATATCATGACGGAAATTTTATATAGCGGCGGCAATGTCTTTGACGGCAACGGAACCCTTCTTGAGAATCATGCGGTTCTCGTCAATGGCGACACCATCAAGGATGTAGCGCCGGCCGATAAATATACAGATTTCAGCGGTGAGCGGATAGATACTTCGGGGGGCACATTGATGCCGGGTCTTGCTGACTGCCATGTCCATCTCGTCTATCGCGGCGAAGCCAATCCCCATGCAGGTCTTGAAGGCGTCAATCCCGGCGAGATCACGTTGCGCGTTCTCGAAAATGCGCAGAAGACGATGAAATCCGGCATTACCGCGGTCCGTGACTGCGGCGGTCGCAACTATCTTGAATTCCCAGTCCGTGATGCCTGCAACAGCGGCCGTTTCTTCGGCCCCAACATCATGGCATCCGGCCGGATGATCTGCATGACCGGCGGTCATGGCAACCGCAGCGGCCGCGTCGCCGATGGCTGCGATGAAGTGGTCAAGGCCGTCCGCGAGCAGATCCATGCGGGCAGCGACCTGATCAAGATCATGGCAACCGGCGGCGTCATGACGCCGGGTGTCAACCCGGAAGATGCCCATTACTCGGCCGAGGAAATGAAGGCCGGTGTGCATGAGGCGAAACGCTTCCATAAAACCTCCGCAAGCCATGCGCAGGGCGCCGAAGGCATCATGAATGCTGTCAATGCGGGCATCACCTCGATCGAGCATGGCATCTTCATGGACCAGGAATGCCTGGATGCCATGCTGGAACGCGGCACCTATCTCGTACCGACCCTTGCGGCGGTCAAAAACATCATCAGCAATGCCGACAAGGGCATTCCCGCCTATGCGGTGGAGAAAGCGCGCCGCGTCTATGACCGGCATGTCGAAAGCTTCGAAATGTTCTACAAGGCGGGCGGCAAGATCGCCATGGGCACCGATGCGGGCACGCCCTTTAACCTACATGGCGAGAATGCGCTTGAAATGGCCTATATGGTCGAATGCGGCATGAGCAACGTCGATGCCTTGAAAAGTGGCACGTCGATCGCCCACAGTCTTATGCAGTTCGAGGATCGCGGTCAGATCAAGACCGGCTTCAAGGCCGACATGCTGATCGTGGAGGGCAACCCCGTCGAGGATATCCGCCTCGCCGCCGACAAGAAGAACCACCGCTTGGTTGTGAAAAACGGTCGTAAAGTCGAGTTCAACTAAGAGAGCCTTATAAGCGATTTTGGGCGCCGGTTGGAACCCCAGCCTTAAAATGCTATACTGAAGTCCGGCTCCGCGTCTTTGCCGAACTTTCGACGGGACAGGAGACCGGGCTCTTATTCGTAAATTTGATGCCGGGAAAGGAGAAATTCATGTCCATGCAAGCAGATTTCGAACGGCTCCACGAACGGGGACTTCGCAGGCGCCATCGTCTCGACAAGGAGGCCGCGCTCAAAAAATCGGCGGTCGAACCCCGGGCGGGCGATCTCGCGACGCGCATCACAAACAAGCGGGCCAACGCCCGTGCCCGCGCAAAATTCAGCCTGCTCCACCGTAGCCATTAAGGCGGTCTTCAGGACGGCAGACACTAATTGAGGGCAGCGCCCCCAAAAGCATTGCAACGGCCCGGCTCTTGGGCTATAGCAGGAACCCGGATCAGCACCCGTAGCTCAGCTGGATAGAGCGCTGCCCTCCGAAGGCAGAGGTCACACGTTCGAATCGTGTCGGGTGCGCCA
>SBHH01000258.1 GCA_006226265.1 Alphaproteobacteria bacterium
ATCTTGATGACCCGCGCTCCGGCATCTGCCAGTTTTGAGGAAAGATAGGGAGCACTGGCTGCCTGCTCAATAGATACAACCAGAATACCCTCCAGATCTGCTGCCTTCTTTTTCTGCATCTTTTCCTTTCTGCAGATCACGTCATCCCATCGGTGACGACATTATGCAAATCAATGCCGTTCACGCCATAAAATATAACACTCCGTCCTTAGCGCAGAACAAAAGGATTGGGCTGCTCGTCACCGTAGTCAATCCAGACGCACTTTGTTTCCAGATATTCCCGGATGGCTTCCTGGCCGCTTTCCCGCCCAATGCCGGATGCCTTAAATCCGCCAAACGGTGCCATATAACTGACAGCCCGATAGCAGTTTGTCCAGACACTGCCGGCCCGGATTTTGCGAGCTGCCGTAAACATGCGCTTGTGATCCTTTGTCCAGACCCCCGCTGCAAGGCCATAGGCCGTGTCATTTGCGATCCGGTAGGCTTCTTCATCGTCCGAGAAACGAATGACAGAGAGGACCGGTCCGAACACCTCCTGCTGGGCAATTGTCATGTCGTTCTTCACATTCGCAAATACCGTCGGCTCGACAAACCAGCCACTGCCGCATTCAGGACGGTTAGCTGCTTTTCCTCCAAGAACGCATTCCGCCCCTTCAGCCCGTGCTGACTCTATACAGGATAAAATCTTGTCAAACTGCGGTCGGGTGGTAACAGGTCCGACCTCAGTCTCGGTGTTCATGGGATCGCCCATACGTGCAGTTTGAGCAAGAGCCACAAACTTTTCCAGAAATTCATCATGAATTGCGTCATGCACCAGAAGGCGGGAGCCAGCAATACATGTCTGTCCCGTTGCCGCAAAAATACCCGAAACCACGCCGCGAACGGCGTTGTCAATCTCCGCATCCGAAAACACAAGCTGGGCCGATTTCCCACCAAGCTCCAATGTCAGTCGCTTGAAACTGTCTGCCGCGCTATGCGCGATATGCCGGCCGCTGCTTTCGCCGCCGGTAAAGGCGATTTTGTCGACGCCCGGGTGGGTGGTCAGAGCTTCACCGACATCTTGCCCAAATCCCGTAACCACATTGACGACGCCTGCCGGAAATCCCGCCTCCTCGAACAAACGCATCAATTCCAACGTGGAAACGGAAGTAAATTCTGAGGGCTTTAAAACAAGGGTACATCCTGCCGCTAGCGCCGGTGCAAGTTTCCACATGGTCAGAAGCAGCGGAGAATTCCAAGGCGTGATGGCGGCGACCACGCCGACGGGTTCATGGCGCGTGTAGGAGAACATATCCGGTTTATCGATGGGCAGGACAGCCCCTTCGATTTTGTCTGCCAGCCCGCCGAAATAATAGAGCCATTGCGGAATATATCCGACCTGACCACGCATTTCCGCATATAGCTTGCCGTTATCTTGCACCTCCACAGCTGCCAGATGGTCGGCATCGCGCATAATCAAATCACCGAGACGGCGGAGAAGCAGTCCTCTTGCAGACGGATGCATATTGGCCCACTCTCCGTATTCCAATGCCTGCCGCGCCGCGCCGACTGCCTTATCGACGTCCCGGGCATCGCATTTCGGGATGAGCGCCCAAGGGGCCGCCATGAAAGGGTCGGTGGTTTCAAAATATTCACCCGACTCCGATGGCCCCCATTTTCCGCCGATGAAGCAGTCAAAAGTTGTGGTGCCGGTTCGCCGTTCCATCATTTGTCGTTCCTGTCGTCTTAAGATAATTAGTTGAATTCGATAATCTGGCGAATGGCGCTGCCGTCATGAAGGCGATCAAATCCCTCGTTGATATCATTGAGACGGATGCGATGGGTCAAAAGTTTGTCGACCGGTAGTTTTCCGCGGTTATATAGGCCAAGAAACCGCGGAATATCGCGCGACGGGACGCCGGACCCGAGATAACTTCCTTTGATATTCCGCTCTTCGGCGACGAGCGAGACAGCTGGAATCTGGAACATATCATTGGGATTGGGAAGGCCCGCCGTGATTGTCGCGCCACCGCGTCGTGTTATACGATAGGCAAATTCCAGTGCCCGGGCAGACCCGGCAAATTCCAGCGCCGCATCGACCCCGCCGGCGGTTGCTTCTCTGATTTTTCCTTCAATATCAGGGTCGTTTGCCCTGAACGCATGGGTGGCGCCCATAGATCGTGCGAGATCGAGTTTGCTCTCAAGCCGATCAACCGCAACGATCGTCTCCGCCCCCGCCGCGACTGCGCCGAGAATGGCCGCCAGTCCAACGCCGCCAAGACCTATCACCGCTGTCTTGCAACCGGGATGGACATCACCCGTATTAAACACCGCGCCAGCACCTGTCAGAACGGCACAGCCCATCAATGCGGCGATATGAAGGGGGACATTCCTGTCGAGCTTGACAAGAGACCGCCTTGAAACTGTGGCATATTCGGCAAAGCTGGATACGCCGCAAAGATGATGAACATGATGCCCATGCTCGGCAAGCCGGAATCCACCGCCCAGCATTTCTCCGGCGCCATTTGCGGTGGCACCCGGTTCACACAGGGCAGGACGACCATTTGCACAAGGCGCGCAATGTCCGCAACT
>SBHH01000119.1 GCA_006226265.1 Alphaproteobacteria bacterium
GCGACTGCCGCAATCGCTGATCAATGAAGGCAGAAGGAAACTTGCCGAAAATCGTGCAGTACTTGACGCAATCTCGAAAGAATATGGTGTGCAGCCGCGCTTCGTCGTCGCTCTTTGGGGGGTGGAGACACGCTTTGGCAAATATACTGGCAAGTTCAGCGTGATCGACGCGCTAACGACGCTCGCCTATGATAACCGCCGCGCGGCCTATTTTCGAAAGGAACTTCTGCTTGCGCTTCGCATCCTTGATGAGGATCATATCAGTGTCGAGGAGATGAAAGGCTCCTGGGCCGGGGCGATGGGCCAGTCGCAGTTCATGCCATCGAGTTTCGTCAATTTCGCGGTTGATCAGGACAAGGACGGCAAGCGCGATATCTGGGGCACCCGCGCCGATGTTTTTGCCTCTGCGGCCAATTACCTTGCAAAATCCGGCTGGAAAGGCGATCAAACATGGGGCAGGGAAGTCGCGCTCCCCAAAGGCTTCGATCCCTCACTCGTCGATCTCAATGTGGAGAAGCCGATGCACGAATGGCAGGCACTCGGTGTCCGGAAAGCGGATGGCAATAATCTGCCGGGCCGCCAGCTCATGGGCTCTCTTGTGCAGCCGAAAGGCGGGAACGGTCAGACCTTCCTCGTCTATAACAATTACCGGACGATCCTGAAATGGAACCGGTCGACCTATTTCGCCATGTCCGTCGGACGGCTCGCCGATCTGATCGGTGGCTCATGATCCTCGGAAAACGGAAAGTAAAGTGAGTAGATGATTATGAGGGGAATGCAGAAATCCGGAATTGTGCTGACGGCAACCGCTGCCCTATTGCTGGCCGGTTGTTCCGAGGTGGATCTGATCAGCTATGGTGCGAAGAAATACCATGCCCGCCACACCCCAACGGCCACAGCGAATAGTGGCGTCGATCGCGGCACACCGAAAATCGGCAAACCCTATCAGGTGGATGGCGTCTGGTACTATCCGGCGGCGGATGAGGGCTATGACGAGACGGGTATTGCCTCCTGGTATGGAGAACCTTTCCATGGCCGACCGACGGCGAACGGCGCAATCTACGACATGAACCAGCTAACGGCGGCGCATAAGACACTGCCGTTACCGACGGATGTCCGGGTCACCAATCTGGAGAACGGTCGCTCCATCATCGTGACGGTGAATGACCGTGGCCCCTTCGTGCATTCGCGTATTATCGACCTCTCCTACAAGGCGGCAACACTTCTCGGATTTGCCAAGCAGGGAACGGCAAAAGTCCGTGTACAGGTGGTTCACGACGGCACACCAAATGGCGACAAGATGATCATTGCCCAGCCCAGAATCACGGATGAGGAAAAGAACAATGTTGCGGCCGCACCGCAGAAGATTGTTGTTGCCGATGCACTGGAACCACCAAGCGGGGCAAGTTCCGTGCGCCCGAAGGCCGAGGCCCTGCCGGAGCCGAAAGTTTCATCCGCAGGCGGGCCTGTGCTGAAAACAGCTTCCGTCGCCTTACCCGACACGGCAACGTCAAAATCGGATATGGTCACTGTACAGCCGGTCGGTGACAGCGAAATTTTTATTCAGGCGGGCGCCTTTGTCGATTATAATAACGCCAACATCCTGAGTGCACGTCTCTCGGCACTCGGTCCCACCAAGGTCAGCCAGGCGCTGGTCAACGGTCAGGATTTCTACAGGGTGCGCATTGGACCGGTTGAAACGACGGAAGAGGCCGACCAGCTTCTTGAAAACCTGATCAACACGGGCCACAAGGATGCCCGTATCATTATCGAATAAGTTGCCTTAAAGTTGGCCAAATGATGGCATAACACGCAAGCGGCCCGGCAGCAGCATCTGACTTTCCGATGCGCCGGCCCCGCACAAAAACTGACAGAAAGACAAGGACGCATGCCGGATCTGACATCAAAAATGAACCGTATTCTTCTCCTGATGATGATTTCCCTCGCCGTGATGATGACGGCGGCCCGGGCGGATACCATCGACACTCCGGCCAAGCAGGCCTTCATTTTTGATATCAATACAGGCACGGTGCTTCTTGAAAAGAACGCAGATCAGTTGATGCATCCCGCCTCGATGAGCAAGCTAATGACCGTCACGCTCCTGCTCGACCGCCTGAAAGACGGCTCTATCAAACTCGACGATACCTTTCCGGTCAGCGAGAAAGCCTGGAAAAAAGGTGGGTCGAAAATGTTTGTGAAAGTGGATACCCGCGTTTCCGTCCATGATTTGCTGAGGGGGATTGTGGTTCAGTCGGGCAATGACGCCTGCATCGTGGTGGCAGAAGGACTTGCCGGTTCGGAAGAAGCCTTCGCCAAGAAGATGACCGCACGGGCCCGCGAAATCGGTCTTGAAAAAAGCACCTTCAAAAATGCCACCGGTTGGCCGGACCCCGAACATCTGATGACTGCGCGGGAACTGGCCTTGCTCGCCAAATACATCATCGTCAACTTTCCGAAATATTACGAACTGTTCGGCGAAAAGGAATTCACCTACAGCGGCATCAAGCAGGGCAACCGCAACCCGCTGCTCTATAAAGACAATGGCGCGGATGGTCTCAAGACCGGTCATACGGAAGATTCAGGCTATGGCCTCGTCGGCTCCGCCAAGCGGGACGGGCGGCGCATCGTGCTGGTCGTGAACGGCCTTGGCAGCGCCAAGGAACGGAGCCGGGAAGGGGAGCGTCTCCTCGAATGGGCATTCCGCGAATATGACAACTATGCCCTCTTCAAGGCGGGCGATGTGGTCGATAACGCCCAGGTCTGGCTTGGCAGCAAGGATACTGTCCCCCTTACGCTGGAGAAGAACCTGCTCGTCACCCTCTCGCATCAACAACGGAAATCCATGACCGTCAAGGTGACCTATGATCAGCCGATACCGGCCCCCATCGTGAAAGGCACGCCGGTCGCGCAGCTGACCGTCGCGGCGCCCGGCATGAATACGGTAACGGCACCGCTCGTTGCGGCCGAAGATGTGACCGTTCCCGGACCGTTCAAGCGGCTGACTTCAGCTGTCGAATATCTGGTTTTCGGCCCGTCCACGAACTAGGCAATGACAAGCGGCATTCTTTCCGGGCGCGGAAAATTCATCACTCTTGAAGGGGGCGACGGCAGCGGCAAGTCGACGCAAAGCCGACTTCTGCAGGCCTTTCTGAAAGAAAAGGGCGCGGATTGCCTTCTGACAAGAGAACCCGGTGGCGCGCCCGGTGCCGATGAAATCCGCGAACTGATCCTGACAGGAGAGCCGGAGCGCTGGGACGCCGTGGGAGAGACGCTTCTTTTCTATGCCGCCAGACGCAACCATCTTCGCCTGACGATTGAGCCTGCACTTGCCGCGGGCCGTTTTGTCATTTCCGACCGCTTCGCCGACAGCACCATGGCCTATCAGGGCTACGGCAACCAGCTTGGCGTCGCCGCCGTTCAGAAAATCCATGATTTCGCCATCGGCGATTTCGCGCCTGACCTTACCTTCATCCTCGATCTCCCGGCGGAGGAAGGATTGCGCCGCACCGAAGGCCGCCTTCATAACGAGGATCGCTTCGAGAAGATGGACCTTTCCTTTCATGAACGATTGAGAGAGGGATTTCTTTCAATCGCCCGCGAAAACCCCGCGCGTTGCTTCGTGCTGGACGCCTCCCGCCCTGTGGGCGACATTCAGGCGGAGATGCGGGAGCAGCTTGACCAGAGGCTGTTCAGGTGAGCGATATACCCGAAGCCGACAAGCTGGAGCATTATCCCCATCCGCGCGATTGCGCGCATCTTATCGGGCATGAGGCGGCGGAAAAAGTCTTTCTCGATAACTTCAACAGCGGCCGGTTCCATCATGCCTGGCTCGTGACCGGCGCCAAGGGTGTCGGCAAGGCGAGCTTCGCCTATCGCGCGGCAAAGTTCATCCTGAGCCAGCCGGAAGGGGGAGGGGGCGACCTTTTCGGCCCGCCGGACAGCCTCGACGTTGCCGAAGGCACCCCGTCGCTCGCGCTCATCCGCGCGGGCTCGCATCCCGGGCTCGCCGTCCTGAGACGCAAATATGATCCGAAAGACAAGAAAGTTCCCACCGTCATTCGGGTCAAGGACGTGCGAGATCTGGCAAATTTCTTTCAGCTAACAGTCGCGAATGATCACTGGCGCGTCGTGATCGTCGATCCGGTCGATGAAATGAATTCGAACGCCGCCAACGCCATCCTGAAAATACTGGAAGAACCGCCAGAGCGGACTTTGTTCCTGCTTCTTTCCCATACGCCGGCGGGGCTGCTGCCGACCATTCGCTCCCGCTGCCGTCAGCTCGCGCTCCGCCCCCTCGGCGATGACGCCATGCGAAACGTTCTCGCGCCCTATTCCGAGACCATTTCACCCGATCAGCTTGATATGCTTCTGGCGCTTGCCGAAGGCAGTCCGGGCAAGGCGCTTCAGATGCTGGATGCCGGCGGACTTGACATCTTCGCCGGGCTTCTCGACATATTGAAGGAATATCCGCGGCTGGATGCAGAGAAAATGCACGGCCTTGCCGACCTTGCCGCGAAGAAGGACGGGGAAGGGGTCTATCGTACCTTTTGTGAGCTCTACCCCTGGTGGCTGTCGCGCCTTGTCCGGACGGGAAGCCAGGAATTTGACAAGAGCAGCCCCTTGCTCCCCGGCGAGCAGGTGGTCATGCAGCGGCTTCTGAACCGTCACGCGCCGCATAAATGGGCCGACCTCTGGGAAGCGGGCAACCGGCTGATGAAAAAAGCGGACAGCGTCAATCTCGACCGCAAACAGGTTGTGCTCAACCTGTTTTTGAATGTAGAACGCATGAATTAAGAAAAACACGAACCTTTGGAAATATCATGCTGGTGGATAGTCATTGTCATCTGAATTTCGAACAGCTCTCAAGCGATCTTGACGGCGTGGTCGCACGCGCGGGCGAGGCGGGGATCGGCCATATGCTGACCATCGGCACGAAACTCCGCGAATTCGCGGGCGTGCGCGCGATTGCCGAACAATATGACAATATCCATTGCTCCGTCGGGGTGCATCCGCATGAGGCCGAAAGCGAGGCCGAGGATGTCACGACGGCCCATCTTGTGGAGCTTGCCACCCATCCCAAAGTCGTCGGCATCGGCGAGACGGGTCTTGATTATTTCTATGAACATGCGCCGCGTGACTTGCAGAAGAAATCCTTTCGCCTGCATATCGCGGCGGCGCGGGAGGCGGGCCTGCCGCTCATCGTCCATACCCGAAATGCCGACGAAGACACCATTGGCATCCTGCATGAAGAGTACGAAAAAGGGCCGTTTCCGGGGGTTATCCATTGTTTCAGCTCCGGCTGGGAAGTCGCTGAAAAATCGATGGAAATCGGCTTTTATATCTCCATTTCCGGGATCGTTACCTTTAAGGCGGCGGAAGAGCTTCGCGAGCATGTCGCGAACATCCCGATGGAGAAACTGTTGGTGGAGACGGATTCCCCGTATCTTGCGCCGGTGCCCATGCGCGGCAAGTCGAATGAGCCATCCTTCGTGCGCCATACGGCAGCGAAAGTCGCGGAATTAAAGGGCGTCGATGCGGACGAACTTGCTGCCCGGACGACCGACAATTTCTTCAAACTTTTCAACAAGATAGAACGGAAAATCTGATGGAAGTGACAATCCTAGGATGCGGCACTTCCGGCGGGGTGCCACGCATCGGCAATGAATGGGGCGCCTGCGATCCGAAGGAGCCTAGAAACCGGCGGCGGCGCTGCTCCATTCTGGTGCGGAACAAAGAAACGCAAGTCCTGATCGACACATCGCCCGATATCCGGGAGCAGCTTCTCGATGCCGACATCAAGGATCTCGACGGCGTCGTCTGGACCCATGAACATGCGGACCAGTGTCATGGCATTGACGAGCTTCGCGTGCTGGCGATCCGGAAAAGGGCGCGGGTCGATGTCTGGGGTGACAAGAAGACCCTTGATATCCTGACGCGGAGATTTGACTATTGTTTTGAACAACTTAACGGAAATCCTTATCCCGCCATCCTGAAACAGCATCTGATCGAAGGACCGTTCAGCATTGGCGATATCGACTTTATTCCGTTCGATCAGGATCATGGCAGTATCACGAGCCTCGGCTTTCGTATGGGGCCGATTGGCTATTCCAACGATCTGGTCAATCTCGACGACGCGGCCTTCGAAATTCTGGATGGCGTCGATACCTGGATCGTCGATGCCATGCGCTATACGCCGCATCCGACGCATGTGAATCTCGAAACCGCACTCAAATGGATCGAGCGGTTGAAGCCGCGCCGGGCGGTGCTCACCAACATGCATGTCGATCTCGATTACCGGACGCTTCTGAAGGAACTTCCCGAAGGCGTCGAGCCGGCCTATGACGGCATGGTAATTTCCGCCTGAGGACCATAGCGGCAAACGCCATCAAAAACGAACCCTCGATTTCAGGGCGCTCAGCATTTGAATTCGTATCATAGCAGCCTGACGGTCCTAAAAATAAGGGTTCGGATAACGGGCGTGAGCAGCTAACGGGTAATGTCAGCAGGATCAGAAGATCGGGCCGCGACATAAGCATTATGCGATCCAAAAGAAGAGCGGTGGAACAATTTATATTTACCAACGGTCTACATGCAGTGGAGCGGGATAACGCATCCCGCTTCAATGAATGTGATGGGCGGCAAGCTCTGAATTTGCAATTCGCAAAAGAATACAAGCGCTTGCGATAACCATTGCGCCTCATTAGTCCTTCCCCGCATCCTCACAAATATTTTCCATAATATAAATTATGCGAAAAATTGATGCGAACAGGGAAACGCTGAATATTTGAAATGATGATCTCCCCCATCGACACGTGATCGCTCATTTTCATCTATTGCGAGCTGTGCCTCTCGGCCGATTGCGATGCGCTTATCCTTCGCGAACCGCTCCGCCGTCCGCTCCTGCAGTCTTCCAAAAACTTTTCCCGTCTTGAAATCGCAAGGCCATCTGGTAATCTCATTTCCTGGCGAAACTCACGCCTCCCCCCTTCAATCGGGAAAGCATTTGAATGCAGGGTTATCGATCCATCCTCAGATACCTTTGATCCGGGGTTTGAGCAGAAGAAGGGAATGCCCGGCGCCCCATGATTGGAGGTTCCCATGAAACTGACCGCACCCGTCTATATCCTGAAACAAAAAGCCCATGCCCTGAAACAGGGCGAAGGTATCCCCTTAAGCGCGGCGTTCAACCGTATCGCGGTGAGTGAGGGCTTCGCGAGTTGGAGCCTGTTGCAGGCAAAAGCGAAGGAAATGAAGCCCCGAACGACGCGGGATATCCTCGCCTATCTCAATCCGGGCGATCTCGTCCTTATTGCCGCCCGCCCGCAACAGGGCAAGACACGGCTCGCGCTGGAACTGCTGCTGGAGGCCGCGCGAGAGCAACGTCCCGCCTTTTTCTTCTCCCTTGAATATACGAAGAAGGAAGCGGAGGGCATCCTGCAGCGTATGACTTCTGGCAACGTAGAACCGCTCGCCTCTCTCCATCTCGATTTTTCGGATGAGATTTCAGCGGATTACATCATCGAGGAGACGGCGGAGCACTTGGGTGAAAGTAGCCTGATCGGGATTGATTATCTGCAGCTTCTCGATCAGGCCCGCGCAAAGCCGCCGTTGCAGGCGCAGGTGGAGAAGTTGAAGGCCTTCGCGAAGGAGAAAGGCGCCATCATCCTTTTTATTTCGCAAGTTGACCGGAAATTTGAGGGCGCGGAACGTGCCTTCCCCGAAAGTGTGGATATCCGTCTTCCGAACCCGCTCGATCTTGCGCTTTTTAACAAGAAGCTCTTCCTGAAAGACGGTGAGTTCCGTCTCTAGGGCGCATCACGCCTCCCCCCGGATCAGCGCCTCGATTTCCTCCGTCGTTTCCGCATCCAGCACGCGGCGGGCGACGTCGAAGGAAAAGCCGGTCCGGGCCAGGGAGGCAAGCTCCTTCTCCTCCCGTTCCGCGCGGGTATCCGCGGGTTTAAAGGGGCCGAATTTCCGCTTTCGCACATAACGGGCGGCGGCTTTAAGGTCGAGGTCACGCCCCTCCTCCCCGAGCTCGGCAAGCGCATGATCCTGCAAGTCATCGGAGAAGCCCATCTCCTTCAATTTCAGACTGATCCGCGCAACCGGCTTGCCATCGCGCGCCATCACCCGCGCCTTGCTCGCGGCGAACTCCTTGTCGTTGAGGATGCCCGCCTCGACCAGCTTGCCGATTTCCGCATCAATCCGGGAGAGGATTTCCTCTTTCGGGATCTCGAACATCTCAGCGCCCGCCGATGCTTTTCTTAATAGATGCTGGCGCAGCTTCATGGTGGTCGCGGGAAAGCGGTTGAGATAACGAAGCGCCGCATCCCTCAGCCAACGGGACGTCGGCTCCTTCGGCTTATAGATGCGTTTCGCTTTCTTTTCCGGCTCGTCACTCATGATTAATCCGATTTTCTTGGCTATTTGCCAGTTTACGTCTGGCGCGGCGGAAATGAAATCCATTAAACTCGGGCTTCAAGATATCGCTTACAAAAAGAGCCTGACATGTCTGAAAATACCGTCCCTGCCCCCGCCATCAACCAGCTTCTCGCCATCATGGCAAAGCTTCGCGATCCGGATGGCGGTTGCCCCTGGGATCTGGAACAGAGCTATGAGACCATCGCGCCCCATACGATCGAGGAGGCTTACGAGGTCGCGGATGCCATCCAGAACGGCGATATGGCAGAGCTGAAAGACGAGCTTGGCGATTTGATGTTCCAGGTTGTCTTCTATGCGCAAATGGCGAAGGAAGAAGGACATTTTGACTTCGATGACGTGATCAATGCAATCTCGGAGAAGATGATCCGCCGTCATCCCCATGTCTTCGGAAGTGCCGATATTGCAACGGCGGAGGCGCAGACCGTCGCCTGGGAAGAAACCAAGGCACGGGAGCGTGCGGCCAAATCAGGCGGCAAGACGGGGCCCGCCTCCGCCTTGGATGGAGTTGCGAAGAGCCTGCCCGCCCTCACCCGCGCGGTCAAGCTGCAGAAACGCGCAGGAAGGGTCGGTTTCGACTGGCCCTCCATCGACGAGGTGTTCGACAAGGTCGATGAGGAACTCGGGGAATTAAAGGCGGAAATCGACATCCCGGCGAACGAGGCGCGCATCGCCGAGGAATATGGTGACCTTCTCTTCGTCATGGCAAATATCGGCCGTCATCTCGACCTTGACCCCGAAACCGTCCTGCGTCAGGCAAATGCCAAATTCACGAGGCGTTTCAATGCGGTGGAGGAAAAACTTCGCGCTCGGGGAAAAGAGCCGAAAGATAGTGATCTTAATGAAATGGATGCGCTCTGGAACGAAGTGCGGCTTCAGGATAAAACCTGAAAATACAATTTCTTAGAAAGAGATATTCAACCTCTTTTCGAGTTTTCCGAGATTTTCCGGCGAGAGCTTCAGCTCGATATGAACCGTCTCGTCATGATCCTCCCGCTCCAGGATCGTACCATGGCGGTAAAGCCAGGAAAGCGTCGCCCCGTCGGCAGAGGGGATATCGAGGCACAGGACTTTCTGTTGTGCGGTCAGGCGTCTCTCCACTTCCGCGAGGAACTGATCCGTCCCCTCCCCGGTTACAGCGGAAATGACGATCCGGCTTTCATCGCGCGCGACCGCATTTATGAGCGCTTCCTTCTCGATCTCCGGCAGAAGATCGGCCTTGTTGCAGACCTCCAAATAGCTTTCCTGTTCTTCGAGATCGACACCGAGCCGTTCCAGCACGTCAAGCACATCCTGCTTCTGCGCTTCCGTATCCGGATGGGTGATATCGCGGACATGGATGATGAGATCGGCCTCCAGCACTTCTTCAAGCGTTGCGCGGAACGCGGCGACCAACTCCGTAGGGAGGTCAGAAATGAAGCCGACCGTATCGGAAAGGATGACCATCTGCCCACCCGGCAGGCTGATTTTCCGCATGGTTGGATCAAGGGTTGCGAACAAAAGGTCTTTCGCAAAAACATGAGATTCCGTCAGCCGGTTGAAAAGCGTCGATTTACCAGCGTTGGTGTAGCCAACCAGCGCAACAATCGGATAAGGCACCTTTTTCCGCTTGCTGCGGTGAAGATCGCGGGTTCGTACGACCGAGCTTAACTGCCGCTTGATCTTGACGATCCGCTCGTCAATCAGGCGGCGGTCGATTTCAAGCTGGGATTCACCCGGACCGCCAATGAAAGAGAGCGAACCCCTCTGCCGTTCCAGGTGGGTCCAGGACCGCACGAGCCTTGTCCGCTGATAGCTGAGATGAGCAAGTTCGACCTGCAGGGAGCCCTCTCGTGTTTGCGCGCGCTCGCCAAAAATTTCGAGGATAAGCCCCGTCCGGTCAACGATCTTCACTTTCCAGCGGCGCTCCAGATTGCGCTGCTGAACCGGCGTAACAGCACCATCGATGATAACGACGTCTATATTCGAGTTCTTGATGAAATCCCCGAGTTCACCGATCTTGCCTTCGCCGAAAAGGGTTCCTGGTTTGGGCTTTGCCAGCGGAACAACTTCTGCATGGAGAACGTTGAGCGAGATAGCAGCGGTAAGGGAGACTGCCTCTTCCAGACATCCTTCCGGATCACGCAACCGGCCGGCATCCGAATTTTTCAGAAATGGATAGAGGACAAGCGCCGATTCTCCAGATCGAATCCCCTCGCGCCCGGTATCATTCTCCATGTCTGTTTTCGCGGCCCTTCGTTATCGCCTTGACAGCTGTTAGCCTTCCGCAGACGGATCAAAAAGCTGGATCGGCCCCGCCGGCATGACCGTAGAGATCGCATGCTTATAGACGAGCTGTTCGTGGCCATCACGGCGCAGCAGAACGCAGAAATTATCAAACCAGCTGATTGCGCCCTGCAGTTTTACACCATTTACAAGAAAAATGGTCACTGGCACTTTATCTTTGCGTACCTTGTTCAGGAATACGTCTTGTACATTCTGAGATTTTTCAGCGCCCATTTGAAGTTATCTTTCATCTGTCGTCACATTGTCATTCTGAGCTTCTACAGATCAAGTTGTCACCATATTAAACTCAATACTGATGTAAAAGGCAAAAAGTTTCCCTGACATAAGGATTTCTTCCCTTAAAGACAAGCATTTTAGCAGCTATTTCGGAACAAATACAGTTTATGGTATAAAAACCACAGTCCTTGTCCGATAAGCCGTCAGAAGGATGTTATTTGGCTATCATAAAGTCCTGATATAACTTCCGAAGCTTGAGTGAAATACTGCCCGGACGACCGTTTCCGATGACTTTATCGTCTACTTTTGTGACCGGCAAGACATAAGAGGTACTGCTTGTCAGAAACACCTCCCGAGCGTTCCTGAGTTCCTCGACAGAGAAGCTCCGAATCTCCATTTCGATTCCTGCCGCTTTCATTTCCCGTAACAGAGAGGCACGCGTGATACCAGCTAGGATTGAATGGCTGATGTCACGCGTTATGATTTTCCCTTCGGTATTGACGATCCAGGCGTTGGTCGAGCTGCCCTCAGTCACCATACCGTCCTCATCGACCTGGAAAGCCTCATAGGCGCCCTTGTCCTTTGCTTCCTGCTTCGCGAGAATATTGGGAAGAAGCGAGACCGACTTGATATCACGCCGGGCCCAGCGGATATCGGGAACGGTGACGACGCTCACCCCCGCCTCCGCCTTGGCGGCAAGCTTTTCCATGGACAGCCGCTTCGCCGTCATCACGAGGGAAGACGGAACGCCTTTCGGGAAAGGGTGGTCGCGCGGGGCAACCCCGCGCGTCACCTGCAGATAGATGATGCCATTATTGATCCCGTTCTGGCGGATCACCTCGCGCATCACCATTTTAAGCGGCTGTCGCTTCATCGGTGGCGCCATGCGAAGCTCCGACAGGCTGCGCCAGAGGCGGTCAAGATGCCCTTCCTCATCGATCATCTTTCGGCCAACGATGGTTACCACCTCATAGACGCCATCGGCGAACTGGTAACCACGATCCTCAATATGAACGCTCGCATCGCGATGCGGGAGATACTGACCATTTACATAGGCAATTCGGGACATGACATTTCCTGTTTGTTAGCGCCGCCAGAGAGCGGGATTGAGAAGCGAAAGGAGAGCGAAAAATTCCAGCCGCCCCGCCAGCATGGCAATAGATAAAATCCATTTCGAGGCGCTTGACAACTGGTGATAATCAATAAAATTCCGGTTACCGTCCTGCACCTCGGTAATAAGTTGCTGCGCTGCTGATCCGGCATTGGCGAGATTGGTCACAGCAAGCGACAGCGAGGATTGGAAATCAAGCCCGTTCCAGGCCAGAAGCAGCGTCACGAGCGCAATGGCAAAGCAATAGAGAACGAAAAAGCTCCAGGCCGAGAGAATCTGCTCCGGCAGAACGCGTACCCCGTCATAGGTAAGCGGGAAAACGCTGCTTGGAAAGCTAAGCCGTTTCACCTCTGTATTGGAGAGCTTCATCAGCAGGCTGAAACGCATCAGTTTGATCCCGCCTGCGGTTGAGCCCGTGGAACCGCCGAGCGTGATCATCACCAACACCAGCAAAAGCGCACCGATCGGCCAATAGTATCCCCCCGAACTCGACACAAGCGGCAGATTATACCCCGTCGTCGTAATGGCCGAGACGGCATTGAAAATTGCATAGCGAAAGGTTTGCGCGGCCCCCATGTCGGTTTCCGTCATCATCAGCCAGAATAGCAACACACTGCCGATGGCAATAGCAAGCAGCAGATAGCGATACTCGGGATCCCTGAAATAGGATTTCCGATCACCATTGAAGAAAGACCAGTGAAGCGAAAAATTGACCGCCCCCAACACCATGAAGATCATCAATACTACCTCGATTGCCCGGTTGGCAAAGGCGGTTCCGGCAATATTGCTGGTGGTAAAGCCGCCGGTGGAGACGGTGCTGAAGGCATAGCAGAGAGAATCGAACGCTGACATGCCAACTGCCCAAAGAGCAATGATGCAAAGGAGTGTCAGAACGACATAGACCTGGAAGAGCGAAAGAATGCCCGCCGCGCCGCGGCGGGACACCCGGCGGCGCCTGCTTTTGGCAATCGCGCGGGCCAACGGATTATTGACGGGGAGACTGAAGGTTGTCGCCAGGATCGACAGAAAAACAATTAAGGCGAAACCGCCCGACCACTGCAGGATGCTGCGCCAGAAGAGAATCCCACGGGGCAGATTATCGAGATCGGTGATCGTCGTTGCCCCGTTTGTGGTGAAGCCGGACAGAGCCTCGAAATAAGCATCGAGCGGCAACGAGATTGTCCCACTCACATAAAAGGGAATGGCGGCAAAGGCGGGGACAACGGTCCAGATAAGAGTTGCCGCAAGAAAAGTCTCCCGCCGGCCAAGCGAATTCATACCTGAACGCATGGCGAGCACCAGCCCGCCACCCAGAAACAAAGTGATCGCCGCAGGCATGCAGAAACTGTAAAGCAAATTCCCTTCCGGCGGGGCGAGCGCGAAAAGCGCCGGCAACAGCATGATCCCCGACAAGATAATCATGGCCCAGCCCAGCAGCATGAATACAGGCGCGAACAGCATCTGGTTTA
>SBHH01000047.1 GCA_006226265.1 Alphaproteobacteria bacterium
AGGGCGCTTGCAGGAACACCACCCGCCGAATGGCGGGGTGCTATCGATCAGGCCTGGTTCACGGGCTCTCTGTTTCTCGATGAAATTGTCTTCTTTCACAGGAAATCCCGGACAGCTATCCTTGCGGACCTTTCGGAAAATTTCACCGAAGACTTCCTTAACCGGCATTGGGAACCCTGGAAACATCGTGTGGCCAGGCTCTGGAAGATCGTCGAGGGGAAGGGATATGCGCCGCTTGAATGGCGGCTTTCCTTCATTCGCCGGGCGGAACTCAGGGCCGCACGGGACAAGGTGCTCGGCTGGGATCCCGTTCGCGTCGTCATGGCGCATGGGAAATGGCAGGCGGAAGGTGGCCGCCGGTATCTCGAACGCGCCTTTGAATGGATCGGTTGAGGGATCAGGGGTTAGCTGAATTTCTCTTCCAGAAAGGACTGAACGCCCCGGAACAGCTGATCCCGGCGGCGTTCCAGAAGCGCGCTATGGGTCAAATGGCCGAGGATGGTGATGCGCTTATGTGGCGCGTTGGTTATCTGGTGATAAACCTCGAGCGCGCCCTTTGCCGTTGTCTCGATATCCTTTTCGCCGACGATGATCAGGGTCGGCACGCGGATATCGGCGGGATCATATTCCGTAATCCCCTGTGACCAACGGCTGACCTTGTCGTCGACGACCCCGGTCGGGGCACGAAGCCGTGGCGGGTTATGTTTTGACGATTCCGGATCGCTCCCAATCGCGGCATTGAGCCAGTCACGTTGCCAGTCGGGATGGATGACATTGGCAATCTCTTCTTCGCTCATTCCATGCTCCCACCGCGCCTTGACGGCGTCGGCATCGACCATGCGATAGGCGGTTTTCGGTTTCTCGCTGCCGATCAGGGAACTGCGGGAATTCAACATGCTGGTCCCGTAAAGCACCAGCCGCTCGACTTTTTCCGGATTTTGCGCTGTATAGGCCCCGGAAATCAGCGTGCCCCAGGAATAGCCAATGAGCTGTAGCTTTTCGAGGGCGCGCTTTTTCAGGATGTGATCGACCATGCGGGAGAGATCCTGTACCGCGACTTTCGTATGGACGATGGGGCCGTTAGCCTCCGCCGGTTCCGACATTTCCTTTGGCCGGTCGGACTTGCCATAGCCCCGGATATCCATCAGCCAGCAATCGAACCCGGCCTCCGCCAGCGTATCCATCCAGGAATAGCCGTCCGCCTCGAAATCAAACGTGATGGAGGAGGGGTAAGTCGCGCCATGGATGAAAAGAAGAGTTTTGGCGGCCTGCCCGACGGGCGCGCTTGCTCGCCGCTTGTTGCGGAGGAAAATGGAAATGCCATCCTCTCCCGTCGGCACCATTTCTTCTTCGATGACGATGTCGCTCATAGGGTGTGTTTATTCCTTTTTTCTTGTTGACTGATTTTCACGTTCCCTGTTTACGGTTTTAAAATCAAGCAAAAGCTTATTTTGGGCATTGGACGGGTCAGGCCTGACGCGAGAGTGAAGACGTGAGAATTCGCATGCTTTGTGAAACTGTTCCCGCATTTTATAATATTGGAAGTAAAGTCTGCATGCGCGGCCTCCGGTTCGTGCGGGAACGTTTGGAATTGTCAGTTTGGTAGCGGTACATTACTGTCAGTTCTCGCTCTTTTGATTTTCGCAGCACCATCAGTGTTTGTAATCGAAGGGGACCTTGCTTACGATCCTTTTGGCAATCGTGCAGAATCTTTGCGCCGCCAGTTCCATCTTTGTCCTGCACTATTCGCTGACAGTCCGCCTGTCCTGAAAGGAGATGGCCCGCGCCGCTTCGGCGAGAGCGGGGATCAGTTCCTCGGTCAGCCGTCCCTCCGGCCAGTCGTCCACCTTGGAAATCGAAGTGATCGCGGCGATTGGCGTTCCGTCAGTATCGAAAACCGGTGCAGCGAGATTGATCTCGTTCGGGTTGAACTCGTTTTTCAGCATGGCGAACCCCTGCGCCCGGGCTTCCCGGATGCTGTCCATGATCTTGTCGGAATCAATGACGGTCAGTTCAGTTCGCTTGACCCGGTTCGACCGGGCAATGATATCGCCTGCGATGTCTTCCGGCAGAAAGGCGAGGATGCTGTGGCCTGCTGCGGTGCAGTAACCCGGAATGCGAAGACCCGGATGCGCGGTCGCAAAAACCGTACGGTTACTCTGCAGGGCAATCAGGTAAACCACCTCCAGGTCATCATGCAGGCCGAAGCCGGTTCGGTTTTTGAATTCTCGCCGAAGTTCCGTGACATGGGGCGTTGCCCGTTCCACCAACCGGTTGGCACTGAGAAAGGCATGGGCCGGCCGGAGAACCCTGTGCGAAAGGGAATAGCGGCGACTCTGGGGGTTTTTGTTGAGATAGCCGAGTTTGTGCAGGGTGTGGGTATATTGCTGCGCCGAGCTTTTGCTAAGGCCCGTGATCTCGACAATTTCCGACAGGCCGAGTTCATGCTGGTTTGTCGTAAAGGCATCCAGGACCCGAAAGCCTTTTTCCAGTGCTCCAATTTTCAGGTTATCCTTTTGTGTCTCAGCAGTCACAC